>JADHNV010000056.1 GCA_016779285.1 SAR86 cluster bacterium | reverse complement strand
TGGCGGAGAGACGGGGATTCGAACCCCGGAACCAGTTGCCCAGTTACTACCTTTCCAAGGTAGCGCAATCGACCACTCTGCCATCTCTCCTGCTTATTGGTAAAGCATTTTACCCTAACTAAACTTAAGAATCTCTCAAAGTGATCATGGGCGAGGCATAAATACTTGTTCTTATTGAGAGAAAGCCTGCTGTAAATATAAGACCTACGCCAAGAATATAACTAATCCCAAGGATCAAGAAATTTGGGGTATAAATTAAATCTAGAAATTGATAGAAAATTAAAGATGATAAAGCCATAGAAAATATAATTGCTGCAGTCGAAGATAGTAGTCCCAAAATTAAAAACTCTGATGCGGCTGATTGAAAAATAAGCGCCCTGCTTGCTCCAATTGCATGCATTATGGCTGTCTCTTTTATTCGTTGATCTCTATTGGTATAAATTGAGGCTATTAAAGCCAGAATACCAGCAATGAATGTTAAGAGGAAAATATATTGCACAGCCAGAGAAGCACTTGATAAAGAGGTTTTAGCTTGATTTATGATCCTCTCGAGATCAACGCTGGTAATTGTGGGGAAACGACTGCTAAAGTTTTGCATAAACCCTTGAGGATTTCTTAGCTTGATGCTGGTGATGTATGAACTGGGGAGTTCTTTGCCTGCGGCTGGCGATAGAATAAAAAAGAAATTGGGTGAAAAACTTTGCCACATGATTTCTCGAAAGCTTGATACTGAGACGCTAAAGGATTGGCCTCCGGCTGAGAAAGTAAGCTCATCCCCTATTTCAATTCCCATAGATGCAGCAATCTCTTGATCAATCGAAACTTCTGCAACTTCATCACCATCAGACCACCATTGACCTTCGGTCAATGTATTGCTTGATGGTAATTCATGTCGCCAGGTTAGATTGGCCTCACGTTCCATCAAATTATTAAATTGAACATCCTCAGATCCAGGACGAATTGCAGATAAGAGTCTACCTCGAATTAAAGGCGTGAAATCTGGAGTAATATTCTCCTTATCCTCAAAATAAGCAGAGATAGGTTGCAAGTTATATTCTTGAATATTAAATAAAAAATAATTAGGGGTTTCTTCATCTAGCGATTCGCTCCATGAATCTACCAAATCAGTTCTTGTTTCTGCAAGAACCACAAGAAACAACATTGAAAGCCCAAATATAATTAACTGTACAATGCTATCCTTGCTATGCTGAACTATATTCTTTAAACCTAAATTCCAACCCGTTCCATTAGAAAATTTCATCCGAGATAAAGTAAAAATCAATAATTTACCTATAAGATACAAAGCAGAAGTTACTAAAATCAATGAACTGAGTATGTATAAAATTAATCTAATATCCTGAAATAAAAATCCTAGAAAGCCAAAAAATGTAAAAAAGGCCACTAGATAAATCATGAGATTGCTTGACAATCTAATCTCAAAATCATTTCTTAAAATTCTTATTGGCTCGGTTTCACTAAGAATTTTTATGTATGGGGAGGCGGTTGCAGACACAACAAAAGCAGCTGTGATAAAGCCTAGTATTAGTGGTTGAAATGAAGGTGGTGGCAAATCAACATTGATAATTCCTTCCAAAGTAACTAATAAAAGATGCTGAAGCCCAAATCCCAAAATTAAACCTAAGCTTGTGGCTGTAATAACTATTAAGGTAAGTTGTATGATTTGATAGCCCAAAATAAACGACTTAGGGGCACCAAAAACCTTCATTAATGAGGTCTGAAGAAGATTTCTGTTTGCGTACCTTCTTACGGCCATCATGGCTGCAATAATTGAAATAATAATTGTGAAAAGGCTAGCTAAACTAAAGAATGTTGTTGAGTTAGCGATATCTTCACCCATGTTATCTTTTACATCTGATGCCATTTGCACTCTAATGCTGGCTGGTATGTTTTCTAAAGATTCTTCAAATTTATCAAGGTTGCTCTGAGTTCCAGAAAAAAGGTTTCTATAGACAACTCGACTGCCTGTTTGAATCACCCCCATTTCAGCAACATCATGAATATTGACAATTGCAATTGGATAAAAACCAACAAAACTAGAATTTCTATCTGGGTAATCTTCAATAATGCCATTAACTATAAAACTTTTATTACCAATAGAAACTGTATCAAGATACGTTAACTCCAAAGATTCAGATATCTTTCTTTCTACCCAGATGTTGCCAGATTCAGGTGAGCCGGAATGCTGGATTTGAATACCTTCAAAGTTTACAACCTTCAATTCACCTCTTAATGGATATGACTCAGTTACAGCCTTAATAGAGGTTAGTAGATTATCATTCTCGGTTATGATCATACTTAAAAATGTAGAGGTTTCTGCTGTATTAAGACCATTTGCAGCAGCCGCGTTTAAGTAGTTAGGATCTATTTCAGAGGCTGAGCGCAATACTAGATCTGCACCCAAAATGCTTGAGGCCTGCATTTGCATAGAAGATTTAAGTCTATCTCCTAGAAAGCTAACACTTGAGATTGAAGTTACAGCCAAAACAATTGAAAAGAATAGTATGAGCAAGTCACCACTAAAAACTTCTGACCAAAATTTTCTTAAGCCATATACAAGGCCTTTAATCATAATAATTGGCCTTCAGAAAGCTCATACACTTCATTGCATTTTTTGGCTAAAGACAAATCATGGGTCACTAAAATTAGGGTTGTTTCGATGATTTCATTTAGCGAAAATATGAGATCGGTAATAGCATTTGAGCTTTTTTTATCTAAGTTACCTGTTGGCTCATCTGCAAATAAGATTTTAGGTTTATTTACAATAGACCTAGCGATAGCAACTCGCTGCTTTTCACCCCCACTTAATTGAGTTGCATAATGCTTTGCTCTTTTTGAAAGACCCACTTCCTTGAGCGCTGCATGAGCTTTGTCTCTTGAGTCGGGATCTCCTAAGATTTCAAGAGGCAACATAACATTATCGAGCGCTGTTAATCTTGGCATTAAATGAAATGACTGGAAAACAAAGCCAACATCTTTACCTCTTATTTGCGCCCTCTTATCTTCATTGAGAGCAGTAATCTCAGCACCCAGCAATGTAACTGATCCAGATGTGGGTAAATCAAGTCCAGCCATAATAGCTAAAAGCGTAGTTTTACCAGAGCCTGAAGGACCCACTAAGGAGATAGGCTTAGCTTTTTGTACTGACAAATTTATATCTTTAACTATTGTCAAAGGACCCTCTGGGCTGTTAACTTCTTTTGTGATGTTCTTAACTTCTAAAATTAAATTTTTCAAAATGTCCTTGGCTTTGCTTTTAGGTATTCTACTGGTACTTCCCCCACCAGTAAATTCATCAGGCCCAATCAAAGAGAATATGCTTATTGGTGTAATTTTAGGGGATAGTTTAAGTGCTGGATATGGTGTAAAACTCGATGAGTCTTGGCCGTCAATCCTAGAAAAGAATTTAAATAATGAAGGGGTTCATATCAGAATTGTTAATGCTGGGATAAGTGGTGATACAACATCTGGAGGTCTCTTTAGACTACCCAAATTACTTGAGGAGCATGAGCCAAATTTGGTAATTCTAGAACTAGGGGGAAATGATGGATTGAGGGGCATGTCCATTGAGAAAGTTATAAAGATCAATTTAGATAAAATGATTAAAATGTCAAAAGATGCAGGGGCTGAAGTGGTCTTAGTAGGAGTTGAGCTGCCGCCTAATTATGGAAATAGGTATACCAGTCAATTTAAAAATATGTATGTTGAATTAGCAAATAAGCATCATCTTAATCTAATAGAAGGCTCAATAAAGGAGATGGTTGCATCAAACTTGATGCAAGCTGATGGTATTCATCCAAATATCAATGGCCATTTGAAGGTAGAGCAAGAGGTGAGAAAAAAGATATTGCCTTTGTTAGAGAAGCAGTTTATTGATTGAAATCTCTAAAGTTTTTAAAAAACATCTTTCTTGAGGTTGAGCGCATAGGGTTAATATCAATGCCCCCTCTTCTTAAAAACTTTCCATAAACAGTTAAATCTTGAATTTCAAAATCTTTTCGCAAACATGTAAAAATTGATTCAATGCACGCCTCATGAAAATCACCCTTGGTTCTATAAGATTTTAAGAATTTAGCTAATTTTTTTGGATCCAATGAGTCAGATGCAGAATGGATATAGATATTACCCCAATCCGGTTGCGAGGTTACTGGACATATTGATCTAAAACCCTCAAAGCGGATCACCTTATTTTTCGGAATTTTAGTTTTAAACCTTGTAATGAGACTTGAATTAGGAGCGGAATCAAATTTATTTAGTTTTCTAACCGAAACCGTGGAATCCAAAAGTTTTGATAAATCTTGTTGGATTAACTGGTAGGCTCGGGAAGGATTATTAAATTTTTTATTATAAAAAGATGCTAGATATAATTTCAAAGATTTAGATTCAACCGTAAGCTTAGAGTGCATTGAGATCTTTATCTCTAGAGTTTCGATTACCGGAAGATTCTTGGAGTTTAAATATGAAAATTCATAGGCATTCCAATAATCCAATCCAAAAAAATCATCCAAATGATGATTATTTCGCTCAATAGAGTCTAAAAAATCTGCAGAATAAGAATTTAGATCATGGATGGACTGCTGTCCTAGATACTTAACCTTCACTGACGTGTTCCAGTGCCCTTATGGAGAAGCAAAAGGCATGCTGAAGCAAGCACAACTATAAAAAAAACAATCATTCCTAATGCAAATGGGATAGAAACATCGCTTACACCAAGCATTCCTTCCCGGAAAGTATTTACAACATATAACATGGGATTTGCCATTGAGATATTTCGCCAAATATCAGGAAGAATATTAATCGAATAAAAAACACCGCCCAAATAAATCAAGGGGGTCAGAACAAATGTGGGTATGATAGAAATATCATCGAAACTATCTGCAAAAATAGCATTAATAAATCCCATCAACGAAAACAAAATAGCTGTTAGAAATAAAACAGAAATTGTTAGCAAGGGATTAACAATTGTGAATGATGGGTAAAAAATAAGGCTCACACAAAAAACTATACAGCCAATCAGAACACCACGAGAGACTCCCCCCATAATAAAACCTACCAATATAGCCCAATTGGGCATTGGGGATACCAACAGCTCTTCTATAGATTTTTGAAATTTAACAGAGTAAAAAGATGAAACAACGTTGGCATATGAATTTGTAATAACCGACATCATTATGAGGCCGGGTATCATAAATTGGATATAGTCCAAACCATCCATGGTTCCAATTCTTGGACCAATTAAAGATCCAAAAATAACAAAATATAAAGACATGGTAACTGCTGGAGGTACCAATGTCTGAACCCAAATTCTTAAAAATCGTTTAATCTCTTTTCTAACAAGAGTAATTAAAGAAACTAGTATTTCATTGCCTCTTTTCATGATTAATTCTTTTTTACCATTTCAATAAACATTTCTTCAAGTCTATTTGATTCATTTCGCATAGATGAAACATTAATATCAAGGGCTGATAATTGATTGAAGAGATCATTAATGGATTGATCTTTTTTAATAACTACATTTAAAGTAGTTGGATCTTCCAAGGTGATTTGAAAATTGGGCAAAGAAGGAGCTTGATCTAAAGATTTATCAATATCTAGAACAAACCCCTGAACATCAAGCCTGCTAAGAAGGTCTTTCATTGAAGTATTTTCAACCAGTTCTCCATGATCAATGATCGCTATATTTTTGCATAACTGTTCAGCTTCTTCTAAATAGTGAGTGGTTAAAATAATGGTAGTACCTTGAGCATTTATCTCTTTTAAAAACTCCCACATTTCACGCCTTAGCTCTATATCAACCCCTGCTGTGGGCTCATCAAGTATTAAGAGTTTTGGTTCATGAATTAAGGCTTTAGCTATCATTAACCTTCGTTTAAATCCACCAGACAGTGTTCGAGCTTGTTGATTGCGTTTTTCCCAAAGACCAAGGCGCTTAAGAGTTACTTCTGTTTTAGACCTCGAATCTTTTAATGGAATTCCATAGAAACCAGCTTGAGTGGT
>JADHNV010000003.1 GCA_016779285.1 SAR86 cluster bacterium | reverse complement strand
ATCAGCAGAAATGATGCTAAGGCACTTAGGTTGGATTGAAGCAGCAGATTTAATTATTTCTTCAATGGAAGCAGCAATTACCGATAAGATGGTCACCTATGATTTTGAATGGTTAATGGATGATGCTAATCTAGTTTCTTGCTCTGGCTTTGCCAAGGAAATGATAAAAAGAATGTGAGGATATCTATGTCTTCAGAATCATCAAACGGTTCCGCTGGTCTAGGTGATACTGGTACTGTTGTCCTAGAGGACAAACCTGATCTTAAAGAACCTCCAATGTACCAAGTTGTTCTATTAAACGATGATTTCACACCTATGGAATTTGTTGTTTACATTCTTCAAGCTATATTTGGTTATGAGCACGAGAGATCAACTCAAATTATGTTAGCTGTTCATACAAAAGGAAAGGGAGTCTGTGGTATATTTCCAAAAGAGATTGCTGAAATGAAATCTCATGAAATCAATGAGATGGCAAGAGCCCATGAGCATCCTCTCATAAGTGAAATTGAACCTTTAACAGATTAATGTTTAGTAAAGAATTAGAACAATCCATAGCAAATTTATTTGATCAAGCCCAAGATCAAAATCTTGAATATTTAACCATAGAGCATCTTCTTTTAATGCTTATTTCTGATTTTGAAGTGAGACAAGCCCTTGAAACAAACGATGTAAACATAGCTACTTTAAGAGAAAATCTTGAAGAGCATGTTAGAGACAATACACCCAGTAAGGTGGATGCAAAAAAACCTGTTCAACCAACTCTAGGATTCCAAAGAGTTCTTCAAAGAGCTGTTTTTCATGTTCAGTCATCAGGTAAGGGTGTTGTGAAACCCATTAATCTTCTAGTAGCTATATTCTCTGAAAAAGAATCTCATTCAGTTTTCTTGCTCTCCAAACAAGGTATTGGAAGGCTTGATATTGTTTCTTATATCTCTCATGGAAAGCTAGGTGGAAATAAAGCCGAGACTGATTCTGAATCATCGGGTGAAGAGATTGTGACTGAGTCTGCATCAAACAATAATGAGTTAGAGTTTTTAATTGATTTAAATGCACTTGCTAAATCAAATAAAGTAGATCAGTTAGTAGGGCGCATAGACGAGGTTGAACGAATCATCCAAATTTTAGCAAGGCGCACTAAAAATAACCCTCTGCTTGTGGGTGAGTCAGGGGTTGGTAAAACTGCTATAGCAGAAGGCTTGGCGCACTTAATTAACTCTAAGGATACGCCTGATTTTTTGCATGAATCAAAACTCTATTCACTAGACATAGGGGCTTTGATTGCTGGTACCAAATATAGAGGAGATTTTGAAAAGAGACTTAAGTCAGTATTAAAATTCCTAGATGAGCAAAACAACCCAATACTATTTATTGATGAAATTCATACAATTATTGGCGCCGGGTCAGCCTCTGGAGGAAGCCTAGACGTATCTAATTTACTAAAACCAGCTTTAGGTAAGGGTAAGTTGAGATGCATTGGTTCAACAACATTTCAAGAATACCGGGGTGTTTTCAATCAAAATCAAGCTCTTTCAAGAAGGTTTCAAAAAATTGATGTTTTAGAACCATCTGTAGATGAATGCATACAAATACTAGATGGTCTTAAAACCAATTATGAGGAACATCACAATGTAAAATATTCTGATGAATCTATAAATTCAGCTGTTACCCTATCTAAGCGCTTTTTAAATGATAGATTTTTGCCTGATAAGGCAATCGATTTGATAGATGAAACAGGTGCTTTACTAAATATCTCAAGAAAAAATTCAAAAAAAATAACCGTAAAACAGGTAGATATTGAAAAAACTATTTCAAAAATATCTAAAATTCCTGAGCAAACTATATCTAGTCAAGAGTCAATCAATCTCCAGAAATTAGAATCTGATCTTAAAACTGTTATTTTTGGTCAAGATACAGCTATTAAGAGCTTGGTTAACGCTATTAAATTATCTAGAGCAGGGCTCAGAGATGACAATAAAACCATTGGATCATTTTTATTTGCTGGTCCAACTGGAGTAGGTAAGACAGAAATTACAACCCAATTGGCAAACATGATGGGTATCGAACTTGTGAGATTTGATATGTCAGAGTACATGGAAAGGCACACTGTCTCAAGACTGATTGGGGCGCCTCCTGGCTATGTTGGATTTGATCAAGGTGGCTTATTGACTGAGGCCGTTGTACAAAATCCACATTGTGTACTCTTGCTTGATGAAATAGAGAAGGCTCATCCAGATATCTTTAATTTACTTCTACAAATCATGGACTCCGGAGTCTTAACAGATAACAATGGGCGCAAAGCAGACTTTAGGAATGTCATTGTAGTCATGACTACTAATGCAGGTGCTGATTTATTAGAAAAGAAAAGCATAGGCTTCAGTGATCAATCCAATGAATCAGATGCATTGTTATCTCTTAAGAAACTATTTTCTCCTGAATTTAGGAATAGGTTAGATGAAATTATTCAGTTTAACTATCTACCAATGAAAGTCATTCTATCAATAGTAGATAAATTCCTTACCAAGCTTCAAGCACAGCTTGATGCCAGAAATGTAGAGTTAGTTTATTCTAAAAAAGTTTTAAACTGGATTGCTGAAAATGGCTATAACAAAGAAATGGGCGCAAGGCCTATGGAGAGATTTATTACCAACAAAATTAAGAAACCTCTGGTTGATAAGGTTTTATTTGGTGAGCTCAGTAAGGGTGGTCAGATCAAAGTTGATTTGGTTGCCAATGAAGTTAAATTCAGCGCTAAAAAGAAAACAGTTAAATCTAAAGCCTAACGGCCTCTAAAAGTAATTCTTCCTTTTGTTAGATCGTATGGTGTCATCTCAACTTTAACTTTGTCACCAGTTAAGATCCTGATGTAATGTTTGCGCATTTTGCCAGAAATGTGAGCTTCGATTATATGATCGTTCTCTAATTTTACTTTAAAGGTAGTATTAGGGAGAGTTTCAATAACTTCTCCTTCAAATTCTAGATTATCTTCTTTTGCCATATATTGTTATTTTACACTAATTAATTTAACTTTAAGTTAATAAATCTTTATAAGATGCATATACATATTTATCGTTATATGAAAGAACCTTAAGGAGAAAACTATGTCAGAAAGTATAAGTGTTTATATGGTTGTAAATCTATCAATCAATGATCGAGATGAATACAGAATATATGAAAAAGGATTCTTTCCTTTTTTAAAAAAATATAATGGTACATTCATTACATTCGATGATTCACCAGTTTGTCTCGAGGGAGAGCCTCCAAAACAGTTTGATCGAGCAATTATATTTTCCTTTCCATCAGAGGCAGATGCTGATAATTGGTGGGCTGATGAGGGTTATCAAGAGCTTAGTAAACATAGAAGAAATGCTACTGATATAACTCTACAGCGTATAAAAGGCATCTCGCCAAGATCTGAATAACTATAATTTAACATAATATATATTATGCGAAGTAATTTATAATTTATACAATAACTAAGTCTTGTTCCCCTCCTAAGTTATATAGTAATTATTAAATTTAATTAAGAACTAAAAAAATAAGCCTGCCAAAGCAGGCTTATAAAATATAATTTATTTAAACTATGTATTAATCTTTTGGATTAAACCAAAGTGGTAGAACTGCAATTAAGAACCCTGCTCCATAGAACAACCAGGCTCCAATTGAACCTATCATAGTTCCTCCAGATGCTAAATTTTCAATGTATTGATTAGAACCAGCACCTAAGTCAATAGCACCATTTGCAGCATCCAAAGCAGCTAATGCGCCCGCATGGCCATCATAAGTGCCTGATACCCAGCCACCAAGATTAAAACCTAACATGAATACCCCCAAGGCAAATGCTGTACATAAAATTTTTCCTAATGTATTAGCACCCTTTTCTAGCATCACACTTGAAAACCTTGCTGCAACCCAAACCGCAATTACTGTTGCTAAAAAAACAGTAGCATTTGCACCACGAGCTTGAGCAAATATTTCCCAAAGGGCTATTTCTGCCATCGCACTTTCCAATATAGTCATTTCCATACTTTCTCCTTTGATAAAATTGTAAGTATATAATATACATATTTTTAAATAACATTTAAACTAAAAAATATTTACTTACTTTGTATTTTTAGATATGTTTAATTTTTAATCAAATAAAGAGGGAAAAAATGAACAAAATATTTTTATCATTCGTGGCCATATTTTCAATACTTATATCAGCCGATAATGTTAAACCTGGTGAAGAAACCGGAGAATTTCATTATTTTAATGTAACTGATCCTGTCAGTTTTATTAAAGCTCTCGATAAGCATAATGAATCTGATTGCGCAAAGAAATGGCAGATGGAATCAGGTGCAGAAGTTGTGGTAATGGGCGTTTTGGGCTCTGTGCATACACATTTTATCTATGTTGGATACGAAAATAATACAATGCTTGAAAGAGGACGTTCAATCGTCGGCGCATGCGAAGAAACAGCAATTCTCATGAAATCATTAGCTGCAAGTTCTGTACCCTCTGATTATGTTAGCAGGCTGGGAGAGCAGTCTCTTGAAGTCGGTGACTGGACAAATGACAAGTTTTTTATGAAATATGATTTTAATGTAAAGCTAGGTCATGCTTCACACTACGCTAATGAATGGACAAAATTAATGAACATACTCGAAGCCACTAATTCAGCTGGCCTAATAACTCATAGGGCTGGATCTGGATGGATGTCTCATTTTGTATATATTGGCGGGGATTCAATAGAGCAGCTCTATAGTACTTTTGATGCTAATTCAAAAACGGAAGCCTTTAAAGAATTTTCAACAAATGTAAGCGAAATTAGAGAGCTTAGAAATGTAAGCTTAATTTCGCCTGTTAAGGCTTACCCTAGTAAGAGATAATAACTTTCAAATTTAAAGAGGGCCTATGGCCCTCTTATATTATGTTTATAAAATTAATATCTCGATAATTTTTTATTTATAAATCAAATAATTTAATCAAACTTGAGGTATCTAAATTTCCCATATTTTTACTTGAAAGTTTTTTATACTTTTTTAAAACATTTTTTGAAATTTCTAACTCTAAATGATTTGTTTTTGCATGATTTATAGCGATCTTAAGATCTTTGATCATTAAATCTACCGCAAATCCAAAATCAAATCTATTTTCTATCATGGTTTTAAATCGATTATCCATTTGCCATGATTGAGCAGCACCATTGGATATAGCAGTAAAAACTTTATCCATATCCAATTTAGAAGATTTGCCTAAAATAATGCCTTCTGACAAACCTTGAATAATCCCTGCAATACAAAGCTGATTGATCATTTTTGTTAGTTGACCGTGGCCACTTGGACCGATATGGACAATAGAAGATGCATATGCATTCATTAATTTTTTAATAGTATTTATTTTTTTGAATGGTCCACCAAACATGACTGATAAAGAGCCATTAATTGCCCCGGCCTCCCCGCCACTCACAGGAGAATCAAAAAAGGATATCTTATTTGCAATAACTGCTTGGTTAGATGAAATTTTTTGTATTAAATCAAGAGAGGTTGTTGAATGATCGATAATAAATGAGTTCTTTTTTAGAGTTGAGACTAGGTTTTGATTTATCAAGATCTCTAATATCGCTGCGTCATCTTTTAAGCAAGTTATCAGCCCATCAAATTTAATATTTAACAGTTCATTAGGGTTGTAATAATTTCCTTTATATTGCTTTAACCAATTTTTTGTTGTCTTTATAGTTCTGTTAAATACAAATAAATCAATATCTTTGGTTTTTGATAAATGCCCGGCCATTGGGTAGCCCATGGTACCAAGGCCTATAAATAAAAACTTTTTTTTATATTTTGGCAAGTTGTGATTCAGCTGATGATATATCCATGGCACCTGGCTCTTCGATATCAATAGATTTGATGACGCCATCATCGATTATCATTGCAAATCTTTGGCATCTATTGCCCAAACCAAAACCTGATCCATCCATTGTTAAGCCAAGCTCATTAGTCAAATCACAATTACCATCAGCTATCATGTTAATCCCGTCAGCCTTTGATGTTTCTGACCATGACTTCACTACAAATGGGTCATTAACAGCCATGAAAACGATTGAGTAATTTTTAGCTTTAAAATTATCTATATTTTCAATATATCCAGGTAAATGGGTAAGATGGCACGTTGGCGCGAATGCACCAGGGACTCCTACTAAAACTACTTTTTTCCCAGAGAAATATTCATCTGAACTAATATTTTTGATCTCCCCGTCAACTAAGACTCGAATTTCTTGTATCGGAAATTTGTCATTGATTGAAATGGTCATATTCATCTCCTCTATTTATGATCTATGATTTTAACTCATTTTTAGTATATTTAAATTATTTCATTTGTACTGTTGTTTTAGTATGTTAAAACATATAAAATTCGCGCATGAAATTATCAACCGTATTAATGAACATTAATTCAGAGAAAGATATAAATAATTTTTTAAAAGATTTATGTACTCCTTCTGAAATACAAGCCATGGAAGAACGTTGGGAGGTAGCTAAGCTTCTGTATATGGGAAATTTAACTTATAGAGATATTGCTGCAAAACTTAACACCTCAACAGCAACTGTTACTCGTGTTGCTAGATTTCTATTTAAAGAATCAAATAAGGGATATTTAAAAATATTGAAGGAGAATTACTAATGTCTTCAAAAATAACCATAGCTATTCAAAAAAAAGGTAGGCTTTTTGAAGATAGTAAGAATCTGTTAACTCAATCAGGTATTAATTTTTCATCCTCAGGTGAAAATTTACTTGCTCGATCGTCAAATATGAACATTGATATATTACTAGTAAGAGATGATGATATACCCTCACTGGTTTCTAAGGGCGTAGCAGATCTAGGAATAGTTGGGCAAAATGTTTTAGAAGAGCAAAAAGCTACAAATCGAATCATAACAGCGCAACCAATTCTAGAATTAGGTTTCTCTAACTGCAAACTTGCATTTGCAAAGCCCCTTAATTCAAGATTTAGATCTCTTAAAAATAAGAGAATTGCTACTTCTTACCCAGCATTAGTAAAAAAATATTTAAAGAAGAACTCTATAGATGCTGAGGTTATTAAGATCAACGGATCTGTTGAATTAACGCCCTACATAGGCATAGCGGATTGTATTTGTGATTTAGTTTCATCCGGAGCAACTCTTGATGCAAATAATTTAATTGAGTTTAAATCGTTAATGAAATCTCAAGCTGTTCTTATATCCCCTGTGGAATTAAATAAAATTAAACAAAAAAACATTATTAATATCATTAAAAGATTTGAAGGTGTTATTAACGCTGCTGATAGCAAATATATAATGCTTAATGTGGATAGCTCTGCGGCTAAAAAAATATGTAATTTATTGCCAGGTGCTGATTCACCAACAATTATCCCCTTACAAAAGGATAATAAGGTTGCTATACATGCACTATGCAAAGAACCAGTTTTTTGGGAGACAATAGAAAAACTAAAGCTCAATGGCGCTTCCTCAATCTTAGTATTGCCAGTTGAAAAAATATTAAACTAAATGAAAATAATTAATCGCTCTACCTCAAGCAAAAAGATCCAGTGGTTTCCCGCTGAGAATTCTAATGAAGCAATCGCGGAAACTGTCCTAAGATTTAAAGATCTAATTCTTAGCCAAGGAACAAAAGCATTTAAATTGATTAATGATGAGCTAAGTCTTAACACACCAAGTTCGTTTAAAGTGAAACAGTCAGAGTTATTAAAAGCCGAATCATTGATTCGTGATGATTTAAAACAGTCGATATTAAACTCTGCTGCAAATATTCAAACTGTATGTGAAAACGACAGAAAAGTTTTAGATTCACTGCCAATAGAAACTACAAAAGGTATAAAAATTTGGAAAGAATTTAGGCCTATTGATTCCATTGGAATTTATGTTCCTGGAGGTAGCTCTCCATTGATTTCATCTCTCCTCATGCAGCTCATTCCAGCCACAGTAGCTGGTTGCAAGAATATTACCATATGCACTCCCCCAAATAATCTTGGTCAAATTTCGCCTGAAATTCTCTGGATTGCTAAATTATTTGGAGTACAAAATATATATAAAGTTGGTGGAGCTCAGGCAATTATAGCTATGACATACGGAACCACCCTTGTTCCAAAGGTTAATAAGATATTTGGTCCAGGCAACGCTTACGTAAATCAAGCAAAGAAGCTTTGCTCTAATGACGTTGCTATTGATCTACCAGCGGGACCCAGTGAAGTTATGGTAGTTTTAAATGACATTGGTAACAGTGACATTGCAGCAGCAGATGCCCTCTCTCAATTAGAACATGATCCCAGCTCAAGAGCATTCATTATATCCAATAACATTAAAATTCTAGACAAGATTAAAACGTCTATCAAAAAGCAAATGCCAAAACTATCAAGGCAAAGTGTTTTAAAAGAAAGTATAAAAAATCTACTACTTATTAAAGCTAAATCTTTTAAAGATGTTGTAGAAATAATTAATGACTGTGCCCCTGAACATTTAATTTTACTAGATGATGATTATGCGAGATATCTTGTCGATGTTAATAATGCGGGTTCAATTTTTTGTGGTCCATTAAGCCCCGAATCCTTTGGTGATTATTCTTCAGGCTCTAATCATGTACTTCCAACAAATGGACAAGCAAAAGTTTACTCAGGATTGAGTGTGATAGATTTTGGTAAACAAATCAGCGTCCAAACAGCATCACCAGAGGGTTTTGAAAATTTAAAAAATACAGTCATTACCATGGCTCAAGCTGAATCATTGGATGCTCATGAACAAGCTGTAAAAATCAGAGAATCAAATGCATCAACTCAGATTTCAGCAAGAAAGTTTTCAGAAATTAGAAAAACAAATGAAACAAGCATCTACGTAAACTTAAATTTAGATGGGTCGGGAAATTATAATATTCAAACAGGCTTGAATTATCTCGATCATTTATTAGAGCAATTCTCTAAGCATGGGTCTTTCGATTTGAATTTAACTTGCTTGGGTGATTTAGAGATAGATGAACATCATACAATTGAAGATATTGCTATCTCTTTAGGAACAGCAATAAATCATGCCTTGGGTAATAGAGTTGGCATATCTAGATATGCCTCGAGTGAAACTTTGGTGATGGATGAGGTTAAGAGCAATGTAAGTATTGATCTAAGCTCAAGACGCTTTCTAAATTTTAAATGCTCAAAATTACGTGAATATGTAGGTGATTTCCCAACTGAAATGTTTGAGCATTTTTTCATATCTTTAATAAACTCTGCTGCGATGACATGCCACATAGAGACCAAGGGAAAAAATTCACATCATTTGCTTGAAGCTACATTCAAAACATTCGCAAGATGTCTCAAGTCAGCAATTGTCATAGAATCATCTAAATCATCATCAACCAAAGGTTTGTTATGACGGTAGCAATTGTTGATTGCGGTGGAGCAAATCTTCGATCAGTTCAAAGAGCAATTGAACTTAGAAATATGAAAACTACTATCACAAACAAAAAAAGTGATATCTTGAAAGCCTCTTATGTGATACTTCCTGGCGTAGGATCTGCTGACAGTGTAATGAGTAGTCTTAAATCAAATGACCTTGTCGAAACAATCAAAAATCTTTCTCAGCCCGTTCTTGGTATTTGCATAGGAATGCATATTCTTTTTGAGAGCTCAGAGGAAAATCATACTTCTTGTATGGGAATAATATCTGGAAAGATTAAAAAGTTTAAATTTAAAGATAGTTTTAAGGTGCCTCAAATGGGATGGAATAAAGTTTCTTTCCTAGATAATGCCCAAAAGACCCTGGATGAACATTACTATTTTGCAAATAGTTTTTATGCTCAAGTTTCTGATGATACCAGGGCAAAAGCTAATTATGGCCTTCCATTCTCTGCTGTTGTTAGGAAAAATAACTTTATTGGTTGTCAATTTCATCCTGAAAAATCTTCAACTGCTGGCACAAAATTTCTTGATTATTTTTTTAAGTCCATATGAAGATACTACCTGCCATTGATTTAAAGAATGGAAATTGTGTGAGATTGTTAAAAGGCGATTTTAATAAAGTAACAGAATATAATTCTGATCCATTAGCTCAAGTTGAAATATTTAAATCTAATGATCTTAACAATCTTCACATAGTCGATCTTGATGGTGCTGAGACTGGTAATCAGCTTAATCGGGATGTAATTAAAAATATCTTAGAAATATCAAAAATAAAAGTTCAAGTTGGAGGTGGTATTAGAAGTATTCAAGGGATTGAAAAGATGCTTAGTTTGGGGGTCTCTAGAGTGATTGTTGGAACAGCCCTATTCCAACCTAATTTTATTCAAGATCTTCAAAAAAACTTTGATTCAGAACAAATAGTTTTAGCTTTAGATTTTAAATTAAAAAATAACATCCCAACAATTTTTACACATGGTTGGCAAGATAACAGTATGACTGCGCTGAATGATTTTCTTGATAATTGCCTCTATTTTAAAAATATTCTAGCCACAGATATTTCTCTAGATGGAGCAATGCAGGGTCCCAACTTTAATGTTTATAAAGAGATTTTGAATTTGTATCCATCAATTAACTTAATTGCTTCTGGTGGCATACGATCTTTGGATGATTTAAATAGTCTGAAAACTCTGAATGTAAAGGAAGCTGTGGTTGGCAAAGCAATTTACGAAAAAAGTATTTTTTTAAAAGACCTTAGAAATGATTACTAAAAGAATCATTCCATGCCTTGATGTTAAAGGTAATAAAGTTGTCAAAGGCATTCGATTTAAAAATCACCAGATTGTTGGTTCAATAGTAGACTTGGCAAAAAAATATTCCAATGATGGTGCAGATGAGCTAGTCTTCTATGACATATCTGCAAGTACTGAAGATACGATTGTAAACAAAGATTGGGTTTCTAAAATTGCTGATGTTGTTAATATCCCCTTTTGTGTTGCTGGTGGCATTAAATCGTTAGATGATGCCAAGACAATATTAAATCTGGGTGCAGATAAGATTTCAATAAACACACCTGCCCTTGATAATCCCCAGCTAATTAAAAGCCTAAGCAATGAATTTGGGTCTCAATGTATCGTAATTGGTATGGATATTAAGCTCATTGAGGGTCAAGGCTATCTATTTGCAAAAACTGGGAGTGAAAAAACAGCTTATGCAACCAACATCAAAGCCATAGATTGGCTTGCTCAGGTTCAAGATCTTGGTGCTGGTGAAGTCGTAATAAATGCAATGGGTCAAGATGGGGTCAAAGATGGGTATGATATTGAACTATTAAAGTCTCTTGAGGAAAGATGTTTTGTTCCCATGATTGCTTCTGGAGGCGCTGGTGGGCCTAGGCATTTTATAGACGTATTTAATGAAACCAATGTTGACGGTGCTTTGGCAGCAAGTATTTTTCACAAAAATGAATTCACCGTGCTTGAAATTAAAGAGGCACTAATTAATGCAAACATTAATATAAGGATATAAGAATGGTAGAACTTAATTGGGATAAAGTGAACGGTTTAATACCAGCTATCGTGCAAGATCACGAAACGTTAGAAATTTTGATGCTTGGCTACATGAACAAAGAAGCATTAAAAATTTCGCAAAAGACTGGTTTTGCTACATTTTATAGTCGAACAAAAAAAAGAATTTGGACCAAGGGTGAAACATCTGGTAATAAATTGATCATTCATAAAATTATTCATGATTGTGATAAAGATACTCTCTTGATTCTAGCTAAAAATAATGGCCCAACATGTCATCTAAATAATAATTCTTGCTTTGACGATGCGCCCTCTTCATCAGACATTATTGGTCAATTAGAGCGTACGATAGATGAAAGGTTCAAAGATGCAAAAGTTAGCTCATATACCTATCAACTTTATAAGGATGGAATGAAAGAAATAGCAAAAAAGGTAACTGAAGAAGCCGGAGAATTATCTATTTCAGCAGTGACCAATGATGGAAGGGTTATCGATGAGGCTGCAGATCTTATGTATCACTTATTAGTGATGCTTAGAAAATTAAACTTGAATCATTCTGATATCTTGGAAGAACTAAAAAATAGATCTAGATAATCTATTTTTTAATCACATACCCAGTTACCTGGTCTTTCATTTCTTTTCTAAGCACAAATAAGGCAAGTAAATTTGGAATGGTTACAAGTGCTACTACGACATAAGCAATATTCCAAACCACAGTGGTATCTATAACTGCTGCAGCAATAAAACAGACTACGTATATAAGTCTATACCAAGAAACTGCGCCCTCTCCAAAAATATATGCTGTTGATCTATCTCCATAGTAAGACCAAGCTATAGCAGTAGAAAATGCAAACAGCAGCAATCCTATGGCAACAATATACTCACCATAGTTTCCAAGAACGCCAGAACCAAAAGCTTTAGATGTTAGTTCGGCAGAATGTATCAACGATTTTCCTTCTACAACTATTGATGAATCTTTAATTTCACCATTAGTTATTTCCATGTTGCCACTGAAAGTTTTACCATTTTTGTAAAACGTAACATCTTCAGCAATGGAGTTATTATGGAAAATTGTAATCTCCTGTTGAAGCACTTGACCTTCTTCAACAATAAGGCTTCCCGAAAAATTCTTGACTCCAGTTGTATTATTAGTAAATTTTCTAGCATCTAGAATATATTTACCAAGCTCTTCTACATCCTTTGCATTTGATTCATTGTATTCGCCAGCAAAAATTGCCATGGATGATCTTTCAAAGGTATTTTCATATTTTTGTATCCAAGCTCCACTGGATAGAATTACAAGAGCCGTTACACTGCAAACAACTATCGTATCAATAAAAGGCTCAAGAATTGATACCATTCCTTGTTCTACTGAATGCTCCGTTTTAGCTGATGCATGAGCAATTGGAGATGATCCTTGACCTGCTTCATTTGAGTACAACCCTCTAGCCACACCAAGTTTTAAACTCATTGCAAAACTTGCACCTAAAAATCCACCAGTAGCTGCAGAACCCGAAAATACTTGTGAAAATATAGAGTGAAAAGATGGAATAATATTTTGATAATTTTCAATTACAACAACCAAAGCTCCACCAAAATAAATAACTGCCATGAATGGAACCAACTTACTGGCAATTTTGGCGATTCTTTTAATTCCACCTGAGATGATTAACCACAACATGGAACCTAGGATTAAACCTGTAGCTAGTTTAGGAATACTAAATGTGGAATCAAGAACGCTAGCTATATTATTGATCTGCGGCATATTACCTGAACCAATAGCGCATATCATCATCAAAGCAGCAAATAGGACACCTGCCCATCTTTTATTAAAACTTTTCTCAATGTAATACATTGGTCCACCTGAAATGGAGCCATCAGAAAGTGTTGTTCTATATTTATGAGCCATGGTTACTTCAACAAATTTAGTTGTCATACCGAAAATAGCTGTGATCCACATCCAAAATATTGCTGCTGGGCCACCAATCCATATTGCTAGAGCTACCCCTCCAATGTTCCCTGTACCCACTGCTCCTGACATAGCAGTTGTCAAAGCTTCAAAAGGAGAAGTTTCGCCATCAGCATGATTTTTCGGGCCTTTACCAGTAACAATTCTCCAGCCATGAGCAAAAAAACGGAACTGAGGAAATCCTAAATAAGCAGTAAAAAATATACCTGTCCCAATAAGCAAGGCTGGAAACCACCAAGAACCACTAAGATATCCATCTAGAAGTAATAAAAATTCATTAAATGCAACCATAATCTATCCTTATTTTTTAACCCATTCCATTAAATCCGTATACCCACCTATCAACTCATTATCAATAAAGATTTGTGGCATTGTTCTAGCATGAGGATTTCGGGTCATCAGCGAATCAAAGACCTCTGGAATTTCTACATTATGCTCTGTATAAGCAATGTTATGTTGCGTGAAGTAAAATTTTGCTTTATCACAAAAGACACAATTTGATTTAGAATATATCTCTACGTTTTTTAACATCATAAGATTATAAGTCAAATGTCATTGTTTAATTTAAAAAATAAATCATTTTTAATAACAGGGTCATCTAAGGGTATTGGAAAATCTATCGCATTTCATGCAGCATCTCATGGGGCTAAAGTTATTATTTCGAGCAGAAAAATTGATGCATGTCAGGAAACTGCAGATGAAATAAATGATGAACTTGGATCTGAGTTAGCTTTTCCAATTGCTGGAAATATTGCTCATGAATCAGAATTAATAGATTTAGTAGATAAGACTAACAAACTGCTGGGAAAAATTGATGTTTTGATATGCAATGCTGCAACAAACCCTTTTATGGGGTCGATGGCCGATATTCCATTAGATGCATTTGACAAAGTTATGAATAATAACGTCAAAGCAAATCATGTTTTAACTAATTTAGTGACACCACAGATGGTTGAACGCAAAGATGGGGTCATAATTATTATCTCAAGCGTTGGTGGAACGAGAGGAAGCAACCTTATAGGTACATACAACTTAAGTAAAGCTGCTGATATTCAAATGGTAAAAAATATTGCCGTTGAGTATGGGCAATACAACATTAGAGCGAATAGCATAGCACCAGGACTTATAAGAACTGATTTTGCAAAAGGTTTATGGGAGAATCCTGTGATTCATGATAATTATACAAGCACACATCCAATGCGTAGAATTGGTGAGCCAGATGAGGTTGCAGGGGCAGCGATAATGTTAGCTTCTGATGCAGGAAAATATATCAACGGTCAAACGATTATTGTTGATGGTGGAGCGACAGCCTAACTTACAAGGTTTTTGATTTTATAAAAAAAATTATTGAGGCCAATTTGCTCATTCAAAGAAGGCACTTTGTTTAGTTTGAATTTATAATCAACCAACTCTTCAATTAAATCAGATACAGCCACTGCGTCTAATTTAGTCTTCTCTATTAGGGTGATGGATGGATGAGATTTATAAAAATCTTGATTGATCCCAAGGCATGTCTTTAAAAAAAGTATTATAGAGTTAATCTTTTCATCAAATGGTATATTCGTCTCTTTGTAAAATTTCAATAAATCGGGCGTTGTCAGTCTGCCAAGGCAGTAAGAATTAAGATTTTGAGAAATCTTAATGTAAAGATCGGCCTTGTCATTGTTAATTAAATTTTCAATCTCTAGTGGGCTTGAGTTTGGAGCAAAATTTAAAGTTGAAAAGTCTATATAACCTTGATCAGAAATCCATTGATTGATCATTTGTGGGTCAGGGTTGTTGATTGAGATAATGCTTGATCTACTGTAAATCGTTGGTAGAAAATATTTACGTTGATTCGATACTATAAAGATGTGTTTGTTCTCAGGCAATTCTTCTAATGTTTTGAGCAGAGCATTTTGCGCATTAATGTTCATTAGATTAGCGTCAAAAATCACTGCCACCCTCTTTTTAGAAACTGAATGAGTCATAGAAATAAACTCATTTAAAGACCTAATCCCTTCGATTTTTTTTGAAATTAATGAGTCTTTTTTTGCTTTTGAATATGTATGCAAAACACTTGAGCAAGTGTCTTTAGAGAGAAAGCAATAATCAGGATGAGAGCCAGCTATAAAATAGCTACAAGAATTGCAGTTATCACAATCATTAAGGCCATTTGTGCATAGCAATTTTTGAGCAAAATATTCTGCAAGTTTACTCTTCGCTAAACCTGATTGTCCTTCAATGATAATTGATGATGAAAAATTTAAATTTTGATTTGCGTTTAAGGCATCTTTAAGCCAGGGAAACCTATCTACATTCATTTTACAAAAGACGTTCGACTAAACTTTTGGTTTGATGGCTTATTAATTCAATTGGTTGAGAGGCATCTAAAATTTCAACTTCTGCCCTATTCTTGGCTATTTCTTTATAACCATTTCTTACATTTTCAAAAAAATTAGTTCCTGAGGACTCAATTCTATCAATCACGTCATTGCTCTTTCTTTTAAATCCGGTTTTTACATCAAGATCATAAATTATAGTTAAATCAGGAATTGGACAATTAATACCTTTGATTAATTGATCAATTAAATCAAGAGGGAGCTTCCTTCCATACCCTTGATAAGCAATAGAGGCATGATAATACCTATCACAAAGGATAAAATCATTTGTGCTTCCAATTAAGTGCTTATTGATCATCTCCGATCTTGCTGCAAACATTAATAAAAGTTCTGTATGCGCAGAAATATTTGATTCCTTTGAAAGTAATAATTCTCTGATTTTTTCACCAAAATCTGTTGAACCAGGTTCTCTGAGAAGTTTTGTTGAATAACCTTTAGATATCAGCCATTCTAAAATTAAATTTATCTGAGTGGATTTACCTACTCCTTCAATTCCCTCAAATGTAATTAGTTTCATGGTTTAATTTAGTTGATACGTTCTAACAGCATCTTGGTGCTCTTTATAAGTTTTTGAAAATTTATGTGTCCCATCTCCTTTTGCAACGAAGTATAGATAATCATTTTGCCTACCTAATATTACTGCTTCCAAGGATGATTTGCTAATTGTCGATATAGGTGTGGGTGGGAGGCCTGGTATCTGATATGTATTATAAATATTATTTTTATCCCTAAGATTTGATTTTGTAATATTGCCATTAAATTCAGGCAATAAACCATAAATAATTGTTGGATCAGCCTGGAGCTTCATGCCTATAGACAGCCTATGCAGAAATACCCCTGCTATAATGGTCTTTTCATTATCATTGCCTGCCTCTTTTTCAACTATTGAAGAAAGTATAATGGCTTCAGATAAGCTTCTTAAGGGTGAGTCAGGATTTTTAATTAACCATAAATCTGCAGCTAATTTAAGAAATTGATCCTGAGACTTTTTTAATATATCCCCTGCAGAAGTATTGTATTTATAATAATAAGTATCTGGCTTCAATGTTCCTTCAACAAAACCTAGATAATCATCTAAACAATTAAAATCATTACAATCATTTACCAAAAAGGAGTTTAAAACTATCTCTTTAATTTCATATAGATTTTTACCAGCAGGAATATTTAATTTAAATATGGCCACGTCACCATTTGAAATTGAGGAAACAAACTCCCTCCATGATTTGTCTTTTAGGTTGTAATATCCTGCTTGTGCAATATAAATTCTATTTTTTTTGAGATATATCTTAAGTAGAATTTTTCTTACAAAAGATAATTGAAAATCCTCGAAAATAGAATTAAATGATGCGCCTTTTTCAAGGTTATAAAATTCTTTATTATCATTAACTCGCGAATATGAAATTGATTCGGCAGATCCTAGCAAGACAATATATACGCAAACTAGAATAAATAAAAAGACAGAAAATTTAGATCTTTTTGAAGACAAGTGTAGAGTTTGTTCCCCCAAATCCAAAAGAGTTATTCATAGCAACAGTCACTTCTTTCTCTGTTGAGACCAATGGTGTGTAATTCAAATCACAAAGTGGATCTGGATTTTCAAGATTAATTGTAGGAGGGATAATTCCTCTATTAATTGCTTTAATGCAAAAGATAGATTCAATTGCACCAGCCGCACCCAATGTATGGCCTGTCATAGATTTAGTAGAGCTGATTTGCGGAACAGCATCCTTGAATACTTTTTTAAGTGCAATAGTTTCTGCAATGTCCCCTAACGGAGTGGAGGTGCCATGTGCATTTATGTAATCTATCTCTGATAAATTAATCTCAGCATCATTAATAGCATTTGACATAGCCAAGGCAGCACCTCTGCCATCTTCTGGTGGCGCTGTCATATGATAAGCATCAGAGCTTGTGCCAAAGCCAATAACTTCCGCATGAATATTTGCACCACGAGCTTTTGCATGTTCGTACTCTTCTAACACCAAAGACCCTGCCCCATCAGATAAAACAAACCCATCTCTATCTATGTCCCAAGGTCTACTTGCTGCTTCAGGATTTGAATTCAATGAAAGAGCTCTAGCTGAGATAAAACCTGCAATTGAAAGAGGCGTGGAAGCCATTTCCGCACCGCCAGCTATCATCACATCGGCCTCTCCACATGCAATAGATCTAGCCGCCGTTCCAATACAATGATTACCTGTTGAGCAAGCTGTTACAACAGAAGTATTTGGACCCATAAAACCATGTTTTATAGAAACAAGCCCCGAAATCATATTCACGATAGAACCAGGAACAAAAAATGGAGATACTTTTTTATAGCCCTTTTCTTCTAAAAGAATTTTATTTTTTTCGATAGTATCAATGCCGCCTATACCTGCACCAAAATTAACGCCGACCTTTGTTAAATCAATATTGGATTCAAGTATTCCAGAATTATCGATTGACTGATTTGCCGCAATGATTCCATATTGGATGAATGGATCTATTCTCCTAACCTCTTTGGCATCAAGAAAATCCTCTGGATAAAAATTCTTTAAACGACCACCAATTTTTACTGGATTATTTTCTAATCCAATATCAACAGCAGTAATTCCTGATTTGCCTTCTATGCACGAATGCCAGGCTTCATCAACAGTGTTGCCTATTGGTGAAAGAATGCCAAGACCAGTAACTACAACTCTTCTGTGTAGTTGCTTCATTTAAAAAATGCTTAGCTATTTGAATTTATGAAATTAACAGCTTCTTGCACGGTAGAAATTTTTTCTGCTTCTTCATCAGCAATTTCAAGATCAAACTCTTCTTCAAGAGCCATTACAAGTTCTACTGTATCAAGTGAATCAGCGCCTAAGTCATCTACAAATGAAGAATCATTTTTAACTTCATCGTCCCCGACACCAAGTTGCTCACAAACAATTTTTCTTACTCTTTCTTCGATACTCATAGGGCACCCTCCGTTTAAAGAAGTCTATTCTACAACATTTCAAACAAAAACAAATAAAATCATTAACTCATGTACAAGCCACCATCAACAGAAATTGTCTGACCAGTAATATAATCTGCATTTGAAGAAGCTAAAAAAAGTGCCAAGTGAGCTATATCTTTAGGGTTTCCCATTTTATTTTGAGGTATTTGTTTTAATATATTATCTAATTCATCGTTGTTAAAATGATTGGTCATATCAGTCTTAATAAATCCAGGGGCAATGCAATTAACTGTTATGTTCCTTGCAGCTACTTCCTTTGCTAATGACCTTGTGAAACCACC
This sequence comes from SAR86 cluster bacterium, assembly GCA_016779285.1. GTDB lineage: Bacteria > Pseudomonadota > Gammaproteobacteria > Magnimaribacterales > D2472 > D2472. Next base: position 4,789 of record JADHNV010000003.1, on the reverse strand, counting down.
TAAGCCAGCTTTGCTAGCAGAATAGTTAACCTGACCAGCATTGCCCATTAGTCCAGCAACACTGGAGATATTGATGATCTTTCCATACCTATCTTTTACCATGAATTTAATAAATAATTTCGTAATATTGAAAACACTTGTAAGATTGGCGTTTATAACCTCATCCCAATCGTTATCTTTCATCCGCAAAAAAAGCTGATCTTTAGTTATCCCAGCATTATTAATTAATACGTTAGGAATTTTTTCATGAGTTTTTAGTTGTTCCAGACAATCATTTAATTGATCTCTTTTTGTAGTATCTAAAGCTATATGTAAGCATTGATCTGAGTCGAGAGCCTCATCAAGCTTATAATCTGACCTTGAGGAACCAATCACATAGTAATCATAGCTTATAAAACATTTAGCAATCTCTAAGCCTATACCTCTAGAAACACCAGTAATAAAAACTATCTTTTTATCCATAATCTTTTATCTTCTCATAAAAATCTTCGTCGCTAGTAGAAAAATATTGATCAAGATTATTTGCTTTAAATAAGCCAGATAAAACTTTGCCTGGGCCGCATTCAAGTATTGGTAAATTCAAGGTTGATATGAACTGACATGTTTCAACCCATCTAACTGGCAAATGTAATTGCGATACCAGTAAAGATGGAATTTCAGCAGTCGATGATGCCGTGTTAACAGAAACATTATGTATAATTTTTGTATCTGGCATACGAAATTTAATTGACTCTAAGGCGTGCTGGAATTCATCCGCTGCACTTAGCATTAATTTGCTATGTGATGCGATGCTTACTTTAAGCTTTATTCCGCGTTTAGCGCCTCGCGAGAGGCATAAATCTTGTGCCTTATTTACTGCCTCGTCATGCCCTGAAATAACTGTTTGACTTGGAGAGTTTAAATTTGCACATTGAACATGAAAATTCTCATCCATAGATAAGGTTGAGCATATATCATTGATAATGTCGTACTCTAGACCCATGATTGCTGACATTGATCCCTTCGGGGCTAATTCCATCAACTCCCCTCTTTTTCTCACTAATGTTAGTGCTTCAATGATTGACAGTGAATTACCAGCGACTAAAGCAGAATATTCTCCTAATGAATGGCCTGCATAATATGTTGGAACAATATCAATGGTGTTAATTAACTTTTGAAAATGGAGATAAGAACAAAGGAGCAATATAGGTTGAGTTACAGAAGTTTGGTTGAGTAACTCCTCGGGTCCTTCCTCGATGAGTTTGTAGACATTGTGTGATATGAGGTCACTGCAGCATTCAAGCACAGGAGAATACTCACTAGACAGAGCTAACTTAGATAAACCCCCCTTCGATAACATGCATGAATGTTGAGAGCCTTGTCCCGGGAATGCTAAAAAAGCTGAAAAAGACATGGTTAGTCTTGGGTTTCGCTATCCTCTACTTCTTTTAATGGTTTTCTCAGATCTTTTATTAAGCGGCCTTTATAAAAACCATCAGCGGTCATTTGATGACGAAGATGTCGTTCACCAGAGACAGGATCAGTGGATAGTGTCAGATCTGATAAATGGTCGTGGGAACGAATCATTCCGCGTTTTGATCTTGTTTTTTTACTTTTTTGTACAGCCATAATATTTTAAAAAAAATGCATACTATCAGAATAAATTAAGTTTTAACAGTTAAATTACTGAGTTGTGAAAGCAGTATATCAAATTCATTGTTTTTTGTTGCTTGATAATAGACGGTTTGATTATTTAGATCTAGAAATGAAACAGATTTAGCATGCAGTGCAAGACGATTTATTCTAGTTTCTTTAGATATGTATTTATTTAAACTAAACAACCCATATTTTTTATCATTAACAACAGGATGATTTAGATTTGCGCTTTGAACTCTAATTTGATGCATTCGCCCTGTGCTAATTGTTATTTCTACATGACTAAATGAAGTAAATTTTTTTAATACCTTGAATGTAGAAATTGCTTTCTTTCCTTCATCCACCTCTTGTACTTTATGTTGAAATTTCTTTGTAGAAGTATCAATATTTGATTCTATTTTGGTATTTTTTTTCATCACCCCTACTAAAATTGCTTCATATTTTTTTACAACCTCATTAGATTTAAGTTGCTTATTAAAATGTCTTAAGAAGGTTTTATTTTTAGATAGTAGAACGCAACCAGATGTTGATTTATCAATTCGATGGCAGAGATCAATTTCCATTAAAGGATATTGGGCTCTGGCTATATCAATAAGTCCAAATTGATTATGTGTTCCAGAATGAACGCTTAATTCAGGCTCTTTATTTACAACAATGTAATCTTCGTTTTGATAAATGATGGAGGAATTAAATGCCTTGATTCTGCTGGGTGGAATTTTTAGATCAGATACTTCATTGTCAAAATCAACTAGATAAGGTGGGATCCTAATTTCATCATCTAGTTTTAATTTATACGTAGGTTTAATTCGACCAGAGTTAACTCTTATCTCCCCCTTACGAATCATGCTATAAATTTTTGATTTTGGTAGAGATTTATAAACATTAATTAAGTAGTTATCAATGCGCCTACCAACATGATCTTCGATTATATTTAGGTTTTTAGCATTCATTGAGGTAGAATACTCGAAATTGTTAGCTTATTAATAAAAAGCTACAACTTAAAAAACTTAAGGCAAAGTGTCTAAGTAAAAACAATAATGCTGAATATCAGCATAATAAATAGAGAAAGTTGACATAGCACAAGGGTGCTAAAAGAATAAACCAAGTTTTAAAAGCTCCAAATAAAAATGGAGTAAGTTAGAGGAGCTCCCAAGGATAAGACTCCAATAACTCCAAAAGCATAAGTGCTATTCGCTTTCTCTGTATTGGAGAAAAAAATGAAAAGAATTCTAATTAACTGCTCATACTCAGATGAGCTACGTGTTGCTTTGGTGGATGGCGCAAAACTGTTTGATCTAGATAATGAATTTAATGCTGAGTCTCTTTTAAAAGGCAGTATATTTAAAGCTACTGTTTCTAGGGTTGAAACCAGCCTGGATGCAGCATTTGTAAACTTTGGAAGTGAGAGACATGGCTTTCTTCCCTTGAAAGAATTATCAAATGATTATTTTACTAAAGATGCTGATGGAAGGAAAAAGTGTTCTCTCAAAGAAGGAGATCATATTCTTGTTCAAGTTTTAAAAGAAGAGCGAGGCACAAAAGGAGCCGCCCTTTCAAATCAAATATCTCTGGCAGGAAGATTTATTGTTTTAATTCCAAACTCTGAAAAATCTGGGGGTGTCTCTAGAAGAATATCTGGCGATGAAAGAGATGATATTAAAGATGCATTAAATGCGTTGCAGATACCAGACGGAATGAGTGTCATTGTTAGAACGGCTGGATTAGGACGATCAACAGATGAGTTGAAATGGGATTTAGATTATTTAATAAGTCTTTGGGAGCAAATTAAATCCAGTGTTGATGATGCACCAAGCCCAAGTTTAATCTACAAAGACGATAAATTAATCTTAAGAGTATTTAGAGATTACTTTAGGGATGATATAGAGGAAATCTTAATTGATGATGAAGCAGTTCATGCCGAAGCACTAGATTTTGCAAAATCAGTCATTCCTGATCATGCGGATAAAGTTATTTATTACAATGAAGATATTTCACTATTCAATAGATATCAGATAGAGAGTCAAATTGAATTGGCTTTTCAGAGAGAAATATCTCTGCCATCAGGTGGATCAATTGTTATCGATCCAACAGAGGCAATGGTTTCCATAGATGTCAATTCAGCTAGGTCCACTAAAGGTAAAGATATTGAATCAACTGCTTTTACTACAAACATGGAAGCAGCTAAAGAAATTGCTAGACAGCTGAGATTAAGAGACTTGGGTGGACTCATTGTTATAGATTTTATTGACATGCAGGATGAGAAAAACCAACAAAAAGTAGAAAACACTTTTAGGAGCGCTGTTCAATCTGACAGAGCAAGAGTTCAAATTGCTGGAATCTCTAGATTTGGATTATTGGAGCTATCCAGACAGCGACTCAGGCCCTCGCTTGAAGAAACATATGATATTCAACATGTTCAAATTAGAGGCACACGTTCTTTGGGCCAATCTATTTTAAGAATAATTGGTGAAGATGCTGCAAAAGAAAATACTGGAGAAATTCATGTATATGTTCCAGCTGATGTTTCAAGCTATCTATTGAATGAAAAACGCAGGGATATTATTGCCATTGAAAATACTTACCAAGTCAACATAGTCATTATTGCAGATCCCTACAAATCTAGACCGTATTATAAGGTTGCAAGAGTTAAAGCTGTTGCAGGTAAAAAACCATTTTCTTATGACATGACACCTAATAGCCCAGAACCTTCAATGGACTGGCGTGATACTAATTCAAACAAGAAAGTCCTTAAACCTATTGTTAATGTATCCGTTCCTCCAAGAATGCCAAAGAAGAAAAAGAATATTGGCATCATCGAATTTATAAAATCGGTTCTCACGCTTTCAATTTTTAAATCAAATAAGAAAAAGGATACTAGAAAAAAAAGAACTAGAAATTACAAAAAGACCGATCAAAGAGCTGGTAAAAAAATCAGAAGCGATAGAAACACTAATCAACGCGGTAGACATAATTATAAAAATAAAAGCTCTAACCAAAATAAGGCACCTAATAATCAAACCTCCAAACCAGTGGTTATTCCACCAAAGAAAAGCAATCAAACAAATCCAAAAGATATGATTGTAGAAAAATCATCTGAGAACAAAGATGTAAATAAGCCTTTAAAGAATTCTAGTGAAGCACCGACGCCTGCGCC
>JADHNV010000055.1 GCA_016779285.1 SAR86 cluster bacterium | reverse complement strand
GATGGGAGCTAAGGTCACAGGGGCAGGGACAGATGAAATTTTTATGGATGGTGTTAAGGAGCTTCATGGAGCAGTATTTTCTATTCCTGCAGACAGAATAGAGGCTGGAACTTATTTAATTGCAGCTGCTGTAACTGGGGGCGATATAACAATCACAAATGTTCAAGCGTCTCGCATGAACAATATCTTAGATAAACTTAAATTGAGTGGGTGTTTAATAAATATTGAGGAAAATGCTATTCAATTAACTATGGATCAAGACCGCATTTCACCAGTCAATATTTCTACTGCTCCTTTTCCAGGATTTCCTACAGATATGCAAGCACAATTTACTGTTCTAAATTCATTATCTAAAGGTTCATCAGTTGTTACAGAAAATGTGTTTGAAAATAGGTTTATGCATGTGCAAGAGCTTAATAGAATGGGTTGCGATATTACTGTTAAAGGAAGCAATGCATTTATTAAGGGAGTTGATTTCTTGAATGGAGCTCCAGTTATGGCAACCGATCTTAGGGCGTCTGCTAGTTTAATTTTAGCTGGGCTGTGCGCTAAAGGCGAAACTATTGTAGACCGTATTTATCATATTGATAGAGGATATGAAAGAATTGAAGAAAAGCTATCATATCTGGGTGCTGACATTACAAGACTTCCGAATTAGATTTAATGTAATCGCATGAATTTAAATAACATGACTTTTATCTATTCTTGATTGAATGGAAATCCTTCTGTTATAACTGTTAACTTCTGCACATTAGAATCTTGTAAAATTTGAAAACTAATTTCATCACCAGGAAAAGAATTATTTAAAGCATATGTTAAATTTTCCCATGAAGGTGGTTTGTCATTAACAGATAGAATAATTGCCCCCGGTTTAATTTTTCCTATATTAAAAAGAGGGCCATACTTTTTTAACTCTAAAATTTCTAGGCCAAAAGTTACTTTGTTATTTAGAAGAAATCTTTTAATTTTCACTCTAAAATCCCCAATCCATGATTTCTTTACAGCACCATATTGAATAATCTCTGAGGCAAGCTCTACCAATTTATTAGCTGGCAGCGCAAAACCAATCCCAGCATATGAGCCAGTTTGCGAAAAAATTTTTGTATTCATTCCAATAAGATTGCCTTTGTGATTAATTAAAGCTCCACCAGAATTTCCTGGATTGATTGCGGCATCTGTCTGAATAAGTTCAAGATATGGATTACCATAATCTCTTCCAGTAGCGCTGATAATGCCACTAGTAAAAGTTTTACCAAGGCCAAATGCATTTCCAATTGCAATCACTTGATCGCCTACTTGAACCGACGAGCTATTTGACACTTCAATGGGATTTAATACTGCATTTGCCGGATTAATTTTAATAACCGCAAGATCAGATCTTTGGTCAAAGCCAATTAATGAAGCAGGGAAAATTTGACCATCATCAAGTTCCACTTCAACGATTCTAGTGCCCTCAATTACATGAAGGTTGGTGATGATATATCCGTCACTGGAAATAATAATTCCTGAACCTATAACTTCACTTGCAGATCGATTGTTAAATAACTTGCCTTCATTATTTTTTTTGGAACTTATATTAACTACAGCGGGAGATGCCTTCAATATTGCTTCTCCATAGGGCTCCTCATTCGACATATTTGCAAAAAGATATGTCAGAATACCGATCAAGATTAAAAAATTTATTCTAGAAAGTTTATTATCAAAAAGTCTCATAGACTCATTAAATCAATTATATGAAGGATATAAAAGTCATACTTGAAAACTTATCAACTCAAGGCATAGTTCTTGATGATGCACAAATCTCATTCTTGAAAGAGTTTATTACTTTTGATTCAAGCCTAAAGCCAAAATCATTTTTTTCTAAAAAAAATTTAATTGACAATTTATATCTTTTTGGACCAGTTGGAAGAGGTAAAACACTACTGCTTCAAGCTATTAATGAATGTTATTTTTCACATTCTGGCAAATTTCATTTTGTTGAATTTATGCAGCTTATACATAATCAATTGTCTAATTTTTCTGGAAATAGGGATCCACTATTGATGGTTGTGAATAATTTAGCCAAAAATTATAAAATAATTTTTATAGATGAATTTCAGATTGAGGACATTGCCGATGCAATGATCATAGGCAATGTTATTGAATCATTATCAAACAAGGGAACCAGAATAATGATCTCGTCTAATTCTCATCCAAATGATCTTTATTTGAATGGCCTTCAAAGAGCAAAATTTTTAAAAACTATTGATTTTATAAATAATAATTTTTTTATCTATCATCTTTTAGGCACGGAGGATTATCGGCTGAGAGAAATTACCCATTTTGATAGCTCTCATAATGAAAGTAATAGCGATGAAAGTGTTAGGGCTTTTTTGCGAAGAACTTTTAGTTCAGAAATTAGCAATGCTAATGAATTTTATATCAACAAAAGAGCATTTAGCTGTCTGGGTTGCTCAGAAAAAATTCTATGGATTTCTTTTGATGATTTTTTTTCCTCTCCATGCGCAAGTAAAGATTTTTTTGAGATTGTAAAAAGATTTGAATGGGTTTTTATTAACAATTTTCATATCTGCAACGATGATCATATTGATAAATTAAGAAGATTTATCAGTTTTATTGATATTGCTTATCAAGAGAAGCAAAAATTAAAATTTTTTTACGACCCAAATTTAATTAAACATCTATATTCTGGAGATCAGCTGCAACACTTGTGGGTGAGGACAGAGAGTAGATTGCATCAGATAACAACTAAAAAATATCTTCAAAATTTAGAGAAAAACTAAACTAAATGAATTAAAATATTGATTAAATAGCGCGTAAACATTAACATTCGCATCTAATTTTTTCTTTAAACATAAAAAGTAATGAAAACTCTTTCACTTAGAAAAGAAGACGCTCAACATGACTGGTATGTTGTTGACGCTTCTGATAAAACTCTCGGACGTTTAGCTACAAAAATCGCTGACCGCATCAGAGGCAAAGATAAGGCTACGTTCACGCCCCATACCGATGGTGGTGACTATGTTGTAGTTATTAATGCTGAAAAAATTAAGGTCACCGGAAAAAAGTTTGATGATAAAAAGTACTACACTCACTCTCTTTATCCTGGCGGTTTAAAGACTAAAATATTTAAAGATATTATTGAGGATAAGCCTGAATATATTATAGAACAGGCAGTCAAAGGCATGCTTCCAAAAAATAAACTTGGAAAGCAAATGTTCAAAAAACTTAAAGTATACAAGGGTGAAAATCATCCCCATGAATCACAAGAACCTCAAATCTGGGAACCAAAACTATGAGCGCAGCAATCCATTACGCAACTGGCAGAAGAAAAACTTCATCAGCTAGAGTTTATTTATCAAAAGGTAAAGGAAAGATATTGGTAAATGATAAAGAGTTATCTGATTATTTTGGGAGGCAGGTTGCACAAATGCTTGTCATGCAACCATTAAAACTCACTGAACTTGATGAACAGGTAGATATCAAAGCAATGGTTAAAGGTGGAGGAAGCTTTGGTCAAGCTGGGGCTATCAGGCATGGTATATCTAGAGCTTTGTTAGAATTTGATGAAGGATTAAGACCTCAATTAAAATCTGCTGGATTTCTTACCAGAGATGATAGAAAAGTAGAAAGAAAGAAACCAGGATTAAAGAAAGCCAGAAAAAGCTCTCAATTTTCCAAACGTTAATTTCTGCTCGTATGGAAGAAAAAATTACTACGAGAAGAAAAGTACTTATTGGTATGACTTCTGCAGTTGGTGCTGTAGGTGCATCTTTTGCTGTCGTTCCATTCGTTGCTTCTTGGAATCCTAGTGCAAAAGCAAAAGCTGTAGGTGGCCCTGTAAAAGTTGATGTTTCAAAAATGCAGGTGGGACAAAAAATCCAAGTCTCTTGGCGAAAACAGCCTGTTTTTGTTATTCGTCATAGCAAAGAAGCATTAGAGAGTCTTCCAGAAGTTGAATCTAAATTAGATGACCCCAGTTCTCTAAAGATTGATGAGCCATACAGAGATGTTCATCCAACAAGATCCTTATCTAATGAATATACAGTAATTGCCGGGGTATGCACTCATTTAGGTTGCGCTCCAAAATACTATCCTGAGATGGAGTCACAGCCTTGGGATGAATCTTGGGTCGGTGGATTTTTTTGCCCTTGTCATGGTTCAATGTTCGATATTGTGGGGCGGGTGTTCAAAGGAGTTCCAGCTCCAACAAATTTAAAAGTTCCGCCGCATTATTTTGATGGAAGTATATTAACAATTGGGGAAGAAAGAGGCACTGCATAATGACTCAGCAATCATCAGGATTTTTTAATTGGATAAACAGCCGTTTACCAATAGTTAATACATATGAACGCCACCTCTCAAAACATCCTGTTCCTAAGAAAGTAAACTTTTGGTACATGTTTGGTGCTTTGGCATCAGTGGTTTTAATTATCCAAATCGTTTCTGGCATATGGTTAATGTTTGGATATGAAAATACTGAAGAAGGCGCTTTTGCTTCCATTGAATATATCATGCGAGATATTGAATATGGTTGGGTTATTAGATATATGCACACAACGGGCGCTTCAATGTTTTTTGCGGTCGTATATTTGCATATGTTTAGAGGGCTTTTATATGGTTCCTATCATAAGCCTAGAGAGCTTGTCTGGGTTTTTGGTATGACTATATATTTGGTAATGATGGCAGAAGGTTTCTTGGGATATGTTTTGCCATATGGCCAAATGTCTTACTGGGGAGCGCAAGTTATTATCTCTCTTTTTGGCGCTATCCCATATATCGGTGAATCATTGGAGATCTGGGTTAGAGGGGATTATTATATTTCTGGTGCAACGATTTCACGATTCTTTGCATTGCATGTAGTAGCCTTACCCTTAATTTTAATCGCACTGGTATTTATGCATTTAGTTGCTTTGCATGAAGTGGGAGCAGGCAATCCCGAGGGTGTTGATATTGAAAAACATTTAGATGATGATGGAGTGCCGCTGGACAGCGTTCCATTCTTCCCATATAAAGTCTTAAATGCATTGGTTGCCATTGGTATATTTGGTATCGTCTTCTCAATTATTATGTTCTTTTTTCCCGAAGGTGGCGGATATATGCTTGAATTGGCTAACTTCGAAGAAGCAAATCCATTAAGCACGCCTGAGCATATCGCTCCAGTTTGGTACTACTCTCCTTATTATGCGATGTTAAGAGCGGTACCTGATAAACTTGGCGGTCTTGTAGTTATGGGTGCAGCTATAGCCATCTTGTTTGTTGTCCCATGGCTTGACAGAAGCAAAGCGGCCTCAATTAGATACAAAGGCATACTAAGCAAGATTGCTATGACCATATTTATTATAAGTTGGCTCATGTTAGCTTGGCTAGGAACAGTTCCTGTTACAGCTTTAAGAACCACTCTTAGCATCATCGGAACCGTAATCTATTTTGCATTCTTCTTGCTAATGCCTATATATACCTCTATTGAAAAAACGAAACCAGTGCCAGAAAGGTTATGAAAAAGTTTTTACTGATTGCTTTCATATTCATTGCCTCTCAAGAAGCTTTAGCAGCGGGTGGTGCTGCATGCGGTGACTATGGTGAATGTGATTCTTTTAGCCCTGAGCTTAATAATTTAGAATCGCTACAATTAGGTGCTCTCACTTTTATTAATCATTGCTATGGGTGTCACTCATTAAAATATTCTCGATGGGGAAGAGTTGCTCAAGACTTAGAAATTCCAGAAGGCATCTTCACTGATAATTTAGTCTTTGGTTCTAATGTTCAGCTTGGGGATAGAATGACCGGCTCCATGAAGTCAGAAGTTTCTGAAACTTGGTTTGGAATAGCTCCCCCAGATCTAACACTTGTTACAAGATTGCATGGATCAGATTGGGTCTATACATACTTAAGAACTTTTTATGAAGATGCTTCAAAACCATATGGGGTTAACAACATGGTATACCCTGGCGCAGCTATGCCCAACGCTCTTGGTTTCATGCAAGGCAAACAAATTCTCTCATGCAAGGAAGTACCAATCATTGCTAGCAATGGT
>JADHNV010000054.1 GCA_016779285.1 SAR86 cluster bacterium | reverse complement strand
AAAGCCATCAAGATTGCTCGCTTTTTAGCTTTGTTACCATACACAGATTCACATAGATAAATCATGAAAATTATACTTTTAGATAAAATCCAAAAATTAGGTGAAATTGGAGATGTTGTTGAGGTGAGCTCAGGATATGCTAGGAATTTTCTTATTCCAAAAAAGAAGGCAATGTTTGCTTCTGAAGAAAACCTTAAGTATGTGGAGAGTAAGAAATCAGAACTGGCTGCAGCCTCTGCTGACGAAATAGCAAATGCACAGGGTAAGGCTGATACAGTATCAGGGGCTAGGGTTGAGATTAAAGTTCAAGTGACTGAAGAGGGTGCATTGTATGGTTCAGTTGGTACGAGAGAGATCTCAGAAGCATTTAGCGCGATTGATCATGCAATTGATAAAAGTGTTATTCAGTTACCCGATGGGCCTTTAAAAGATCTTGGAGATTATTCAATTACTTTATTATTTCATCCCGAAGTTTCATGTGTTGTTGAGGTTTCCGTTCAGGCTGAGTAGTTGTTATCTTGATTGTATGATGTAAGAATCATATATATGTCTATTAAATCTATAGAAAATACAGAGCAAGTCAGGGAGCTTGAAAGGGCTATATTGGGTGGTTTAATGCTTGAAACTGAAAGGTATGATGCTGTCAGCGAAATCATTGAATTCACTGATTTTGAGGGACAAGATCATCAAAATATCTTTCAATCTATGGGTGAACTTGTTAACTCAAACAAACCTCTTGACCCTTTAACTGTTTCAGATCGATTAGATAGCAAAAACCTTTTAACCAGAGTAGGAGGAAAGAATTACTTAATTGATCTAGCCTCCACCAGTCCATCTGCTGCAAATTTAGAAGCGTATGCCGGAATGATTAGGCAAAAATCCATCTCAAGAAGGTTGCTGAAGATTAATTCAGAGATTTCAGAACTCATTATTAATCCCCAAGGCAAAGATGCTGCTGAATTACTTGATGAGGCTGAAACTAAAATCTTTTCATTAAATGATGAGGCCAGTAGAACATCAACCAGCATTCAAAAGTTAGATGAGCTTATTCCTCAATCAATTGAGAGAATGAATGAAATTGCAAAAAATGGCTCCTCCTTACTTGGAGCATCGACAGGATATAAGGATCTTGATGGCAAATTGCAGGGACTGCAAAACGGAGACCTGATAATAGTTGCTGCCAGACCGAGCATGGGTAAAACTGCTTTAGCAATGAATATTGTTGAAAACTTTATTCTAAATAAAGAAATACCTGGAGGCGTTTTAGTCTTCAGTCTTGAGATGCCAGCTGAATCATTAACCACAAGACTATTGGCTAGCAATGCTAAAATTGATCAACAAAAAGTTAGATCAGCCTCAATGAATCAAACTGATCTCAAAAAATTTATGGAATCATCATCTAAATTAAAAGATTTGCCTCTGTACATAGACGATAGCTCAATGCTTTCACCCATGGAGCTAAGAGCAAGAGCCAGACGAATTGCACGTCAAGAACCCAAAGGATTATCTTTGATAGTTGTTGATTATCTTCAATTAATGCAATTGCCTGCTTCCCAAGAGAACAGAGTGAATCAAATTTCTGAAATTTCTCGATCATTAAAAATGCTTGCAAAGGAATTAAATGTTCCTGTTATTGCATTATCTCAATTAAATCGTGCTGTGGAGCAAAGACCCAACAAAAGACCAATTATGGCTGATTTAAGGGATTCGGGTGCAATTGAACAAGATGCAGATGTAATTTTATTTATCTACCGAGACGAGGTTTATAACGAAGATTCTGAAGAGGGCAACAAAGCTGAAATCATCATAGGCAAACAAAGAAATGGGCCTATTGGTAAAATAAATCTTACCTTCCTTAAAGAGTTTACTAGGTTCGAAGATTTTGCAGTCGATAGTTATTACGACTCAATATAATGATTGAACCAAATTCTGAGCTCATAATCGACTTTGAGCTTGTAAGAGATAACATCAAAATAATTAGAGACAACTTACCTACAAATTGCAAAATCATGGGCATTATAAAAAGCAATGCCTATGGACATGACCTTGAAAAGACTACTCAAGCATTAGATAAAGTAATAGATGGATATGGTGTGGTTAGACTGGAAGAGGCTTTAAAGATTAGAGAAAGCTCATTAAAACCTATTCTAGCTATGCAAGGGGTATATTCCTCGGAGGCTTATGAAACTTTAAACAAAAATAATATTTGGGCAGTTATTCATTCAGTCTCTCAATTACCTTTGGCAAAGCAATACAAAGATAAATTGGTACATTGGATTAAAGTAAATACTGGAATGAATAGACTTGGTATCAGATTAGATGATCTTGATCACTTCCAATTACTTTTTAAAGATTCAAATGTTTTGATGACCCATTTAGCTTGCGCTGATAATCCTAAGGATGAATTAAATGTAATGCAATTTAAAAATTTTGATCATGCTTGGAACAAAGTTTCCAAAAATATGAAGCGTAGCATATTGAATTCTGCAGGAGTTTTTAACTTTGCAGATCAAGCCTATGATTGGGTTAGGCCAGGTATTGCAATGTATGGAGGGATCAATTTTCCTGGTTTAAAAACTGCCATGACATTTAGAAGTCAAATTATTTCTATTCAATCATTAGGAAAAAATGAAAGGATTGGATATGGCGGAAGGGTAAAAACAAATAAACCTACAAAGATTGCCGTTGTTTACTGTGGGTATGCTGATGGATTCCCTCAAACAGCTATAGATGGAACCTCTGTAATAGTTAATAGCCATAAGTCTCAAATTATTGGCAGAGTTAGCATGGATCTGATTTCAATTGATATTACAGAAATCCCTGATTGTAAAATTGGGGATTGGTGTGAATTATGGTCACCTGATATGTCAATTTTAGAAAACACACAAAAAAATGGTTTGCTTTCTTATGAGCTTATGACCAAAATGAACCAAAGAGTAAAGCGAGATTACTTAAATATATGAAAATTGATTATGTAAAAAATAACCCCAGAGATATTCAACTGGAAGAAGATCTTCCTCCATACATGACAGAGGGTATTGCAGATGATATTGCAGAAATTTTCCAAACCCCTTTATCTGGAGCTTATAACTGGGATTATAGTGTCCAGGATAATCGAATCAAAAAACTTTATGAATTAGGCAAGGAGCTAAATTGGAATGTTGAGGTTGATGTTGATTGGTCAAGATCCTTTGAACCATTAACCGAACCGTCTCCAATTTTTTGGGATGATTATGCTCCATATCAAAAATTATCTGATGAGAAAAAAGTTGAATTTTTAAATCATCGAAATGCTTGGAGTCTAAGCCAATTCCTTCATGGTGAGCAAGGAGCTCTTCTGGTTGCCTCTCAACTGACATCATGCGCTCCAACTTATAATGCAAAACTGTATGCTGCATCTCAGACATTTGATGAGGCAAGGCATGTAGAAGCTTTTAATAAATATATCCAAACAAGAACAAAGCTTATGTATCCAATTGGGAATGCTTTGAAATCAATTCTAGATAAAATTCTTACTGATCCAAGATGGGATCTTAAGTTTATTGGTATGCAGATTATAATTGAAGGTCTTGCATTGGCAGCATTTCAAACCTCAAGAGATCTAGCAAAGGACCCAGTATTGCGAGATATGCTTGGCTTGATTATTCGAGATGAAGCTAGACATGTTACTTTTGGGATTAATTATTTAGAGGAATTTGTTGACACCTTAACAGAAGACGAAAAAGAGGACCGCGCTCAATTCGCCTATGAGGCATGTTGGTTAAGCAGAGAAAGGCTTGTTTCGATGGAAGTTTTTGAGCATTTTGGCTGGAATGCTGAAGATGCAAGGCAATTTCAATTAAGCTCAGACATTACAAAGCTTTTTCAAAAATTGCTATTCCAAAGAGTCATGCCAAACCTAAGAAGAATAGGGCTCCTTCGAGATTCTGTTAAAAACAAATTTGAAGATCTAGGTATTTTAGAATACGCCACAGCTAAAAGTGATGCTGACATAGATTGGGCTGACTTATCAAGACCCTTATTTGAAGAATCTGCTTAACCTAGTTTTTATTAGCTATAGAATCTGATATTCTGTGTTCCCATCATAACTTAAAAACTGATGGTTCAAACAAAGTACATTTTTATCACCGGTGGTGTTGTTTCTTCACTCGGCAAAGGCATTGCAGCAGCGTCTATTGGTGCTCTCTTTGAAGCAAGGGGTTTAAAAGTTTCTTTAAATAAACTCGATCCATACATCAATGTTGATCCTGGAACCATGAGTCCTTTTCAGCACGGGGAAGTTTTTGTAACCGATGACGGAACAGAGACTGATCTGGACCTAGGTCACTATGAAAGGTTTGTTCGCTTTCAAGCTAGCAAGAAAAATAATTTTACTGCAGGCAAGGTTTACGAAAAAGTTATTCAAAACGAAAGACGTGGTGATTATTTAGGGGGCACTGTTCAAGTTATCCCTCATATTACAGATGAAATTAAAAGAAGGATTAAAGAGGGTGCCAAAGGAGCTGATATAGCAATTGTCGAAATAGGAGGAACGGTTGGCGATATTGAGAGCCAGCCATTTATCGAAGCAATTAGGCAAATGATGCTTGAACTTCCATCAACCACTACCGCCTTGGCTCATCTTACCTTGGTACCATATATTAAAGTGTCTGAGGAACTCAAAACCAAGCCTACACAACATTCTGTTAAAGAACTTCGATCTTTGGGGCTTCAGCCAGATTGCTTGATATGCAGATTAGAAAAAGAGCTACCAAATGATGAAAAGAAAAAAATAGCTTTATTTTGCTCAGTTGATCCCAAGAGTGTTATCTCCATGCATGATGCTGAAACTGTATATTCCATTCCTTTGCTTTTGTATGCACAAGGGGTAGATAAGATTCTTCTTAAAAAATTAAATTTATTGAAAGTCAAATCTCCAAGATTAAATGATTGGAAGCGGGTGGTAGACGCAAAACTTAATCCTAAGAAAAAAGTTTCGATTGCAGTTGTGGGCAAATATGTAGATTTAAAAGATTCTTATAAATCATTAAATGAAGCTCTTGATCATGCTGGAATTGTAAATCTTGCAAAAGTCGACATACAAATGATAGATGCCACAAAAATAACTAAGGCAAATGTTTCAAAAATGTTGAGACCATATCAAGGCGTGCTTGTGCCAGGGGGCTTTGGCAGCAGAGGCATTGAAGGAATGATTTATGCATGCCAATTTGCTAGAGAAAACAAGTTGCCTTATTTTGGAATCTGTCTCGGAATGCAAATTGCTATCATCGAATTCTCCAGAAATGTATTGAAATTAAAAAATGCTAATAGTACTGAATTTAATATCAAGACCAATCATCCCGTTATTGGTTTGGTGACAGAGTGGAAAGATGCGTCTGGTAAAATTGAACATAGAAGTGAAAGCTCAAATCTAGGTGGAACCATGCGTTTAGGCGGCCAGAAATGCTTGATTAAAAAATCTTCTTTGCCATATAAACTCTATAAAAAAATAACTATCACAGAAAGGCATCGCCACAGATATGAAGTTAATCCAGATTATAAGAAGGATTTAATTGCTGGGGGGATGGATATTGTTGGTACATCATTGGATGGTAATTTAGCTGAGATGATTGAAATTAAAAAACATCCGTGGTTTCTAGGTTGTCAATTTCATCCGGAATTTACCTCTAACCCCAGAGATGGCCACCCAATTTTTAATGATTTTATTGCAAAAGCCATTAAGATAAAAAGATGAAAACTTTGAAACTAGAAAACTTTAAGATTGGAAATCAAGAACCTATGACGCTAATGGGTGGGGTCAATGTTTTGGAGTCTGAATCAATTGTGATGACCGTTGCAGAAAAATTTGCTGAAACAACAGACAAATTAAATCTTAATTGGATTTTTAAAGGGTCTTTTGATAAAGCCAATCGAAGCTCTATTTCTTCATTTAGAGGTCCAGGGCTTGATGAAGGTTTGAAAATACTTGAAAGAGTTAAATCAGAGTTTAATGTACCTGTCATCACTGATATTCATGAGCCATCTCAAGCAGATCCCGTTTCAAATGTTTGTGATCTAATTCAAATACCAGCATTTTTGTGCAGGCAAACTGACCTAGTAATTGCTGCAGCGAAAACAAAAAAAATAATTCAGTTCAAAAAACCTCAATTCCT
>JADHNV010000053.1 GCA_016779285.1 SAR86 cluster bacterium | reverse complement strand
GATTGCAAGACCTCCCAGGGTTTGGGCTGAAAAAATTTATAATATTGTTCAGTGGAACCTCTATGATGGCGGTCATTTTGCTGCATTAGAGAATCCAGATATTCTTGCTGACGATATCTTTACCTTTGCATCTAAATTAGAGATTTAAAAAAAAAATTGTAGTTAAGAAAATCTTTTAATTTGCTGTTCTGAAAATACCATATCTAATTTAATATCATGCTCTTCACTGATTGAGTTATCAATAAATTGAAAATCATATATTAAACCAATTAGCAGGGGCTTATTATTAGTTTGTGAGATAGAGCCCAAAAGTCTGTCATAGTAACCTCCGCCATATCCAAGCCTATAGCCATTGCTATCTACACCGACCGTTGGAATTACAATGATCTCATGTTCAAGTGGACATATTGTGTTTCCATCCGATGGTTCTGAAATTCCATATTTATTTTTGTTTAGTTTATGTATATTTTTTGGCGCAATTAACTCCATTGAATGATTGTGCCCAATTCTTGGAAAGGAAGTTATGAGATTCTTTTTTAATCTTTTGGTGACAAGATTTTTTAGATCAACTTCATTACGCGAAGAAAAATAACATCCTAAAGTTTTAATTGAATGGAGGCTTAATTCTAAATCGGCAATTCTTGTTATTATTTTTGAGAGATTTAAAACTTTAGATACCTCCAAAGCATTTCTTTTTTGGAGGATAAATTTTCTATATTCTGTTTTCACAATTGTGCTAACTAAAACCAATTCACCGCTACTCATCGTTACCTGAACCGAAAGCTCAGGTGGTGAAGCTCATACTGCATCAGGCTTCCCTCAATGGTAATGCACAACAGCAGCAGTGGAAAATCACCTTTAAATTAATTATCGGTTCAAAGAATCTCGATAAGTTGGCGAATGAACCAGTCGATTACATTATAGATGAGTAAATTTGAAAGAGAAGGTTATTTTAATTAAGTGATTCCTCAATTTTTATAATAAGTTCGTTAAGTGCTTTCTCTTCACCTTTTGAGAGTGCGCTTCTTTCTTGAGGAAGCTGACTTTTAAAAGCTAAATCTAGGCTTGTCAAAATTAATGCATTTGATTTATCTGGAATTGAATCTAATTGTTCATTTAATATTTCAGCCGCCTTGATAAGGCCTTCTTTGTCTTTTGGCGGACAAGAGATCGATATCTTTTTGCCCATAATCATTAGATCTAAAATTTCTTTATTGCTCATGCGATTTTAAAACTTTGATTAGCTTAGAATTAATTTTTTCAAGTTTTTTAATTTCATTTGCTTGAAAGAGTTTATGTTTTTTCCATTCCCTTTCTTTTTGAATGTATGCATTGATAATGCCTTTTTGCTCATTAAATCTTTTTAAAAGGATCTCAGCCTTTTGAATTAAGATATTGATAGAATTTTTTGGACTTTCACTCATATGAATATAATTAGTTTAAGTCTTAGTATGGAAATAGGGAAGTTTGAAAAAGAAAAGAGTAGAATTAACAAATGAAAAATAGATACACAGAACGAAGAAATAAACTGGGAGCAACGCTGCCTAAGAACTCCGCTGTAGTTATTGCTGGCGCATCCACGCAGTACAGAAACGCAGATTCATCTCACGCGTTTAGGCAAGATAGTAATTTTTGGTATTTGAGTGGCTTTAATGAAGCCGAATCTACCTTGGTTCTCTTAATTAATGAAAAAAATGATGTCCAATCTATTGCTTTTGTTCCTGAAAAAGATGAACTAAAGGAAATTTGGGATGGTTATCGTGCTGGACCTGAAGGTGCAATGAAAGATTATGGCTTTGATCTAGCCTATAACAATACCGAGATTGATCATCGATTACCAGATCTATTGGCTGGTCATAATCAAGTTTTTTATCCCGTAGGAAAGAGCAAGACATTAGATGCCGATATCATTGAATGGATTAAATCTGCAAAATCAAAAGATCGGCACAGTTCAGCTATTGATATTGCTGATGCATCATCAAAAGTTGGCAATCAAAGACTTATTAAAGATGAAGATGAGATAGAAATAATGAAAAAGGCATGTCAAATTTCTGCTGAAGCTCATGTAGAGGCTATGAAATTTGTGAAGCCAGGCTTAACAGAACAAGAGATGGAAGCATTTTATCAATATGAATTCTCAAAAAGAGGGGGTCGTTTTTCTGCATATACGCCCATCGTTGCTGGCGGAGAAAATGCTTGTGTCCTTCACTACGTAGAAAATTCTAAACCACTTATAGATGGTGAGTTACTTCTGGTCGATGCAGGGTGTGAATTTGAGTTGTATGCATCTGATATCACTAGAACTTATCCAATCAATGGTAAATTTTCAGCCCCTCAGCTTGCTATTTATGAAGTTGTTTTAGAAGCTCAACTAAAAAGTATTGAAGCAATCTCTACAAATAATAATGTTATGGATGCACAAATAATCTCTGAAAAAGTAATTACGCAAGGACTGATTGATCTTGGATTATTGCAAGGTTCAATGGAGGAGCTTCATGCAACCGGCGCCTTTAAGAAGTTTTATATGCACAAAATTGGTCATTGGTTAGGGATAGACGTTCATGATGCCGGCGATTATATGGAGAATGGTGAAT
Source organism: SAR86 cluster bacterium (assembly GCA_016779285.1). GTDB lineage: Bacteria > Pseudomonadota > Gammaproteobacteria > Magnimaribacterales > D2472 > D2472. The sequence continues at coordinate 3,743 of JADHNV010000053.1, read as the reverse complement.
ACATGAGATTTAAGCCTGGCATGGTAACTACCGTAGAGCCTGGTATTTATATTTCATCATCCTCAAATGTTGAAGACAAATGGAAGGGAATAGGAATCAGAATCGAAGATGATATTTTAGTTACTGCTGAGGGCAACGAAAATTTGACCGCTTTTGTTCCATCTGATCCTAAAGAGATTGAAGCATTAATGGCTTAATGCTTATATGTCTCAATCTGTATTAATTTCTGGGGGTGGGATAGTAGGATCCTTTCTAGGTCTTGAGCTTGCTGCAAGAGAAATACCTTTCAAGATCATTGAAAAAAAACCTTTTGCTCCCTCAATAAATGATCACATAAGGTCTTTAACTTTGAACTTAAGTGCCTGTGAAAGATTAGACTACCTCGGAGTTACAACAATATCTTCTTTAATTCAAAGAATGAAGGTATTTGATGGTTCTGGGTCTGGAAAATTATCATTTGATTGTGGTGAAGCCAACATTGATTTCTTGGCAAAGGTTTTTAGTTTTAATGATTTAAGAGAAGCTTTGCTTAGAAAGGTTGAAAGTTCAGTATCTGTTGGAGATGAAATTACTTCATTTAAACGAATAGATTCAGGTATCCAGGCTTCACTGAGCAATGGCTCAATCCTAGAAAGTAATCTCCTTGTAATTGCTGAAGGTAGAAATTCCAATTTAGCCCAATCCATAGCATCAGAAAATTTCTCTAAAGATTATGAGCAGGTTGCTAAAACATTTTTAGTTGAAATTCCTGAGCTAAATCGCAAAGAGGCAATTCAAGTTTTTCATGAAAAAGAAATTTTTGCATTAATGCCATATAGGAATGGTACTGAGATAAATCAATTCTCAGTAGTTTGGTCTATGCCCAAAGATCTTGCCCTTGATTTATCATTAGCTAATATTTCTACTCACTTACAAAAGTTTGAAAAGAAACTATCTTGTAATATAAAAGTGATCAGTGAATTGCTCTCTTTCCCGCTCTCAGCCCACCATCTTGATACATACTGTGATCATGGAGTCTGTATAATCGCTGATGCAGCTCATTCCATTCATCCTTTAGCAGGCCAAGGCATTAATTTGGGCATTTCAGATGCGATTATTCTTGCTGAAGAGATCGAGCGAGCAGCTAATTCTAATAAAGATATCGGACAATTAGCTTTTTTAAAGAAATATGAGCTTAGAAGAAAAGCTTTGAATGCATCAATGATTAAGGGGGTTGATCTCTTGTTTAATCTGTTCCAGCAAGATAACCCTTATTTCAGACTAGGCCGTAATTTTGGATTAAAGATGGTAGATAAGTTTAGTTTTTTAAAGAAAAATTTTATTTTGCATGCATCAGGCATTCAAAAAATTTAAAAAGGCTAATTTTTATTCCAGTAAGGAATCCCTAATTTTTTTAAAAGTTCAATCACCTCATATATGGGTAAACCAACAATATTGGAATAACTACCATTTATTTTTTTGATAAATGCAGATCCGTAGCCTTGTATCCCATAACTGCCTGCTTTATCAAACGGTTCATTGGTTTTGCAATATTTTTTACAATCAATCTCAGTTAGCTCTGCAAACTCAACATTTGAAGAAACGCTTATAGTGTGAAATTCAGCTTGTTCTTTCTTTATGATCCCAAGCGACACTGCAGTTATAACATTGTGAGTCTTACCAGAGAGCTTTAAAAGCATGGCGATAGCATCAGATTCTGATTGTGGTTTACCAAAAACTTTATCTTTTAAAACGACAATGGTATCAGCAGCAAGCACTGGCAAAGAAGGCATATCGCCAGCTACAACCTTACGAACACCTTCCTGACATTTTAATACTGACAACCTTCTTACATTTTCTTCGGAAGAGTTAGAGCTGATAATACTTTCATCAACCTCGATATCGATGATTTTATGCTCGACACCAACTTGCTGCAGAAGGTCAGTTCTTCGGGGTGATTTGGAAGCAAGATAGATCATCTATTACAATTCTAACAGGAGAATAATATGACCAATCAAAATAAAAGAGTAATCTTAGTAACAGGAGCTAGCAGAGGAGTAGGCAAAGGCATTGCTGAAGGAATGGCCAGAAAAGGAGATATTATTATTTGTGCCGCCAGAAGCCAAAAGAAAGGCTCAACCGTAAAACAATTTGGTTTTGAGATTAAAAGCAGTCTTGATGAAACAGTTGAAAAAATTAATCAAAAAGGCGCAAACGGCATTGCATATCAGATTGATCTAAATAATCAAAAAGAAATTTTAAAATTATCTGGTTATATAAAACAAGAGTTCGGTCAGCTAGATATTCTTGTTCACTCAGCCTGTCAGATTCATGATGATCTAGTCCAACCTAAACCCTATTGGGAAAAATCTGTTGATCTTTGGTCTGTGATGGATGTTGGGCTTAAGTCCAATTACTTGTTATCACATGCATTGACTCCATTGATGATTGAAAGCAACGGCAAGCTTATAGTTCAAATTTCTTCTCATGGAGCCATGTGTTATATGCATGGACCAATATATGGTGCTCAAAAAGCTGGCATAGATAAAATGGCATTTGACATGGCCTATGATCTTAAGCCTCATCAAATTTGCTCATTATCTCTCTGGTCAGGAATAGTGAAAGATGAGAAAACTCAAAAGGTCAGCGAAATGCATGGAGAGCAATATGCTGAGTTTTTGAAGGGTGCTGCAAGCCAAGAATATGCCGGCATGGTCATTAATCAACTATATGACGATCCTAAACTTATGAATTTGTCTGGTAAAACACTTTTAGTTGCAGAGGTAGGAAACCAATATGGAGTTGAAGATATAAATGGCTGCACTCCTGAGAGCGATAGAAAGGCGCTAGGTGGGCCTAGAGATTTTTCAGAAGCAGTGGTTTATTAATTAGACTTTTTCGCCGCGAGATCTCATATCTTTGAGAACCTCATCAATGCCTTTTTTATCTATGATACGCATGCCTTTAGTAGATAATTTAAGAGTTATGAATCTGTTTTCTGATTCGACCCAAAATTTATGCGTATGAAGGTTAGGATAGAACTTCCTTTTCACTCTATTATTCGCATGGGAAACGTGATTGCCGCTTTGTGGCATCTTCCCTGTTACTTGACATACTTTACTCATAGAAACGCGATTTTATAGGACATAGGAAGTCTTAGCAAGATAGAATTAACAAGAATGAAAAATTTATTTTTACTTAGGCACGCTAAATCTAGTTGGGATAATACAGCACTTACCGATTTTGACCGCCCTTTGTCTAAAAGAGGAATGTCAAATGCAATTCTGTTGTCTAAATACATACAAAAACATTGCATTTCGTTTGACCTGGTTCTATCTAGTCCTAGCGAAAGAACACAATCAACTCTTGATCTAGTGCTGAGCTATTTTGATCCTATTCCAATAACCACTTTAAAAGAACCCATTTATCACGCATCAGCATCAAACCTTACTCAGTTAATTAAACAACAAGATGATGAGATAAACAATTTACTTATCATTGGGCATAATCCAGGGCTTCATGTTCTTGCAGAGTCATTAACGAATGAATCCATTGTTAAATTTCCCACCTGTGCTTTTGCAAAAATTACTAATTTTAATCATTGGAAGGATATAGATACTGGTATATTAAATCTCGAATCATTAATTACACCCAAGGAACTCAAACATGATTGATTTGAAAGTTAAAATTCTTAATCCGCTTATCGGTGACTCTATTCCATTGCCAGAATATTCTACAGAAGGTTCGGCAGGTTTAGATTTGAG
>JADHNV010000002.1 GCA_016779285.1 SAR86 cluster bacterium | reverse complement strand
AATCAGCTTCAGCCGCAATTGGTAACAATGATGAAATTGAATGGGATGGCGACAAAATAGATCTTTCTAATTTCTCCATCAAAACTCTTAATAATTTAGTACTAGAGCATAACTCTGAGCTTAACAATGAAGATTTAACAAACTTAGACAAGCTTAGAAGTTATTCCAAATCACTCAAAGTGCCATTCAAGGAATCTTGGGGAGCTGGAAAAGTATTACTAGAGATTTTTGAAAAATCAGTTGAGACCAATCTCATACAACCAACCTTTGTCACAGGGTATCCTGTAGAGGTTTCACCTCTGTCCAGAAGAAATAATGATAATCCCTCTATTGCTGACAGATTTGAATTATTTATTGGCGGTAAAGAAATTGCTAATGGTTTCTGTGAATTAAACGATCCTGATGATCAAGCTGAACGATTCCAGGAGCAGGTTCAAGCGAAAGCAGATGGGGATGATGAGGCAATGGGTTTTGATGAAGATTATATTACTGCTTTAGAGCACGGCATGCCTCCTGCAGTCGGAGTAGGGATTGGAATAGACAGATTGGTTATGATGCTAACTAATCAAAGCTCAATCAGAGATGTAATTTTGTTTCCTCAATTAAAATCTTGAGTTGCTACCATCTGTATTTTTCAAAATTTTCAGGATTAGCCCATCCCTCAGGATTATTCCAACCTCTTTTATTGTTGTAAGTTTTTAAATTATAAGAATAGACTCTTGCTTGGGTTATCTCAATATCATGAGTAAATCCTAGTTCTATAAAATGCTGATGGTCTTTATCATCTTGTTTAGTCTTAAGAATTAATATTTTTTGAGAAAGACTATTTTTAATTAAGCCGACTTGAGTTTTTGTGATTGGCATATCATCAAAGACTATGCATATATCATTAGGCTCTGCTCCATTAGAGTCAAGATGGCCAAGACCCATAATTGACATGCTTTTCAGCATGCCTTCGCATGCATTTGCAAAGTCACTTAGATTTTTTTCTGTGATTGCTAAAACTGAGGTAACTGATTCATTGTGGATAACTTCAAGCAGGAAATCATTTAATCCACTTTTACTCATTTATTTCAATAAATCCTCAACAGCAGCTCTTTCGTTAATCAACTCATCTGTTGAGATTTTAATTTTGTCTTTTGCAAAATTAGATAAAACAATGTCTCTTACAATTTCAACCTTACCTTCGGGACTAGTCATTAATGGCATGCCACAAATAATACCTTCTGGAAGATCATAGCTTCCATCAGTAATGACCGCTGCACTAAAACAATCTCCAGATGCTGTAGGATTTTCACAAGCAATAACCGTATCCAGAGCAGCTTTTGCTGCTGAGGTTGCAGAGGATGCTCCACGCGAATCAATCACAGCTTTACCCCTTTGTTGCACAACTGGTAAAAACTCAGTATTTATCCAGTCCATATCATCAATAAGATCTCTTCCAGGCGATCCATTTGCAACAACATTTTCAAAGTCAGGATACATCGTTGGACTATGATTGCCCCATATGATCATTTTACTTATATCGCTAATTTTAATATTTAGTTTTTTTGATAAAACAGATTTTGCCCTACTTGAATCCAGCATAGTCATGGCCATCCATAATTGTGAATCATTGTTAGCAGCATGCCTGCCTATCAAGGCATTCGTATTAGCTGGATTGCCTACTACTAAGATTTTTGCATCTGATTTACCAAACCTACCAATTGCTTGACCCTGACCTACAAAAATACCTCCATTAATTTGTAGTAAATCTGCACGTTCTTCAATTTTTTTGCCATTGAATACAATTCCTCTAGGAATGCTCCCCACTAAAAGGAACCAGTCTGCATCTTTTGCAGCTTCTTCAAAATCTGATGTGTAATTTACATTTCCCATATTAGGAAAATTAGAATCTTCTAGCTCCATTACCAGGCCCTCTAACTTGTCTACTACCTGAGGGATTTCTACTAACTCGAGATCAACAATTTTATCTCCAAATGTATGTCCATCCACTAATCTAGGTATTAAAGAGTAACTAATTTGACCTGCGGCGCCAGTAACAACAACCTTAACTCTATTCATTATAAAAATCCTTAAAAATTATTTTTGTGTATTATATTCCTAAACGTAAGGTTAATTCGTGGGCCAATGACTTTTTGAGTCTTTTTTATTGAATGTTGCCAATTTTTTTGCGTTTCACCATCAATCAAGATTAAACATCCATTAGTTTGAGGGATTGCAAGAGTCTTTTTACTTATTTTATTCCTAAAAACTAAATCTCTTTCGCTGCCAAAAGAGATTGAGGCTATGGTTGGATTAGGACCAAGCTCTTTTTCATCATCAGAATGCCATCCCATTGAGTCTTTGCCGTCTCTATAGTAATTGGCCAGCACTGAATTAAAATCAATTTTTAATTCTTTATAAATTTTTTTGCGAATCATTCTTAGATCCTGATTCCAGATTTGACGATTTAATTGTTTGCCTGAATACCTATATTCACAACCTTCATCACCTATCCAGCACTGCAATCTAGGGATCTTTGTGTCCCTGCCAAACATTTTAATTATCATCGACTCCCATGGAAGCTTTGAAATAAAATTTTTAAGCAATGTATTTGATTCAGCAGTAGTAAAAAAACCTTCTTCTATTCGAATTTTTAGATCGTTGTGAGCTACAATTTGATTGTTCATAAGAGATTAGTATAGATATGTTTTTATTAAATCCAATCGGTTCAATTAATGACTAAAGTTTTAATTATCGGAGGAGGGCATGCTGGTGCAAATACAGCATTTGCGCTAAGAAAAGATGGTTTTGATGGAGAAATAACAATTATAAGCAATGAGGGGTATCTTCCTTACCACAGACCCCCACTCTCTAAAGACTTTCTTAAGCAAAATATTGCAATAGAAAAGTTATGCTTTAAATCTGCTGATTTTTATGAAAAGCAAAAGATCTCAATTAATTTGAATACCCAAATTGATTCCATTGATTTAGAATCAAACTTAACTATTACAAAGGATGCCTCCTTTAATTTCGACTATTTAGTTTTTGCCACTGGAGCATCTCCCAGATTATTGCCAATGGAAAACGCCGATTCAAAAAATTTATTCTATTTGAGGCAAATAACTGATGTGTTATCCATGCATCAACAAATCACTCCCGAAAAAGAGATAGTTTTGATTGGCGGTGGATACATAGGCTTAGAGGTAGCTTCAGCCATGATAGAGCTTGGGCTAAAAGTTACCATCTTAGAGGCAGAAGAGCGAATTCTTCAAAGGGTAACGAGTCCAGAGGTTTCACAATTTTATAATGATTATCATTCCAAAAAAGGAGTTAGGATTATTTGTAATGCAAAAGTAACTAATTTAAATGCTGAAAATCAAATGATCAATTCAGTTTCTTTAGAGTCCGATGAAAGTTTAGCGGCAGATATAGTTCTAGTAGGTATAGGGGCAATTCCTAACACTCAACTTGCAGCTTCAATTGGCTTAGAATGCGATAACGGAATCAAGACGGATCAATATTGCAGAACTTCTATCCCAAATATTCTAGCAGTGGGTGATTGCACATCTTCTTTTAATTCTCTTTATAACAAAGAATTAAGACTTGAAAGTGTGCCAAATGCGCTAGCGCAATCAAAAGTAGCCTCTTCTTCAATTCTTGGTAATGAGCTTTTTAACAATGAAATACCTTGGTTCTGGTCAGATCAATATGATCTAAAATTACAAATGGCTGGTTTATCAAGTGGTTATGATGAATGTCATATAATTGGTGATACCGATTCTGCAGAATTTATAGCTTGCTATGGCAAAGAAGGTTACTTAATTGCTCTTGACAGCGTCAATCAATCTAGACAGTTTATGCTGTTTAAAAAAGCTCTAGGCAATGGCTTTAAGTTAGAGATGAGCCTTATAAAAGATAAGAATTTTCAACCTGAGTCCATTTTTTCAGGTTCAAATTAGTTAGAATATATATTTCAACACGGAGATAATTATGAGTATAAGATTTGATCACAAAGTAGCGATCGTAACAGGCGCAGGCGGAGGCCTTGGTAAGCAACATGCTCTTGAGTTTGCAAGAAGAGGGGCAAAAGTTGTTGTCAATGATCTTGGGAGTGCTCTTGACGGTTCAGGAGGTTCGAGTGACGCAGCCAATGCCGTTGTTGAGGAAATTAAGGCAGAGGGGGGAGAAGCAATCGCAAATGGCTCTAGCGTTGCAGACAAAGAGGGCGTTTCAAGAATGATTGCTGAAACCATGGAAAAATGGGGCCGAATAGATATTTTAGTTAATAACGCAGGAATCTTAAGAGATAAAAGCTTTCATAAAGTTACAATCGAAGAATTTAACCAGGTCATGGACGTTCACTTTCAAGGCAGCTTTTATACCTCCCATGCTGTTTATCCAATTATGCGAGAGCAAAATTTCGGTAGAATAATTTTTACTACTTCCTCAGGTGGGCTGGTAGGAAGTTTTGGTCAAACAAATTATGGTGCAGCAAAAATGGGCATGATCGGTTTAATGAATTGTTTAAAGATAGAGGGTCAAAAATACAATGTTTTCTCAAGCGCCGTTTCTCCAGTTGCTCTATCAAGAATGACAGAATCTTTAATGCCGGAGGGTCTAGGAGAAAGATTTCTACCTGAGTATGTTACTCCAGCTGTGATCTATCTTGCCAGTGAAGAGAGTCAAAATGGAGCCATTATTGGAGCTGGAGCAGGCGTATTTACAAGATTTAGAATTTTGGAAACAATGGGTCTTGCTCTCGGTACAGGTGATGACATGACTCCTGAGAACATAGCAGCCGGTTGGGATTCTGTTTCTGACATGGAAGATGCTAGAGAGCTATTTAGTGGTCCAGAGCAAACCATTAAAATTCTCGAACAGGCAGATAAAGCTTAAGCAGAAAAACTTTCACGCTGAGATATCAGAGCAGTATGCCTTTCAATTTCTGGATAATCTTTAATATCTAATTGATTTAGACCAATAAAGAAATCAGTTGTTGTTATCATCTGAATGTCAGCAAATGTGTATCTTTCACCTGCAACAAATTTAGATTCTGACAAAACACCATTAAAATACTTAAGCGACTTGATTCCAATATTTTTTTGTATCTCGCCATATTCTTTATTTTGCGTTTCCAAGCCCGACATTGCCGGATGCAAATGCCTAAAACCCATTGCCAAAGGTATCATTAGCTCGTTATATATTCTCGCCTGCCACATTTCAATTGAAGCAATTTCCATAGGACTTTCACCAAACAAGTTTGGTTCCGGGTATAAAGATTCTAGATATCTACATATAGCAGTAGATTCCATGATGACGGTTCCATCATCAAGCTGGAGCGCTGGAATTCTCGAGTTAGGGGCTATAGCTCTATATTCAGGGGTTTTATGTTCTCCTTTCATCATATCAATTTCAATCATCTCAATATCATCAATATTTTTTTCAGCCATAAACATTCTTACCTTTCTTGGGCTGTTAGCCATTTTATTGTCATATAACTTCATTGTTTTCCTCGCAAGCTTTTTTATTATTATAGTAACCCTTAAAAGCTATATAAGTTTGTATTAAATTTGCAATAACAAATGCAGGCAAATCTACAAATACAAAAACTAAAGCACCAGCAAACCTGCTTATACCTGTCAAAATATATCCATTAAGCCTTGTTTCATGCCTTACTGAGCTCACCAAAGCCAAGCTTAGGATACTAAGCACCAAAATCACCCACTGACCATACTCTAGGAAATTCTCAATCATCTGGAGCCCACCTTCGCTAATTCTAGATTATTTTTTTCAGCCTCCTTCCAGTCTTTTGGAAGTTTTTTTGATACAACAAAAAAACTGATAATGGATGGAATAAATACCAAAGAGGTTATTGTCATCGCATACCTAATTGACTCTACCTCTCCATATTCTTTAAACAAGTCTATCATCCAGCCAGATATGCTCGGGCCTAGACCTAAGCCAATCATATTTAGAATAAAGAAGAATAATGCCGTAGACATTGCTCTCATGTGAATTGGCGCCAAGGTTTGCGCAATTGCAAAACTTGGACCAAGATAAATACCCATAAAAACTAAAAACAGTGATGTAAATATAAGGTTAAGCTCTACTGTTGAAGACCACCACGCTGCAATACCCAGTGGCAGACAGAGAGTAATTGATATTGCTGGCAACCAACCATACGCTCTGATATCTTTTTTACCCCATTTGTCTGCCAGTCTAGCACCAAAAAATGCACCACCTGCATAAGTTATTCCATTGATTATTCCAAGAATAATAACCAATGTTTGGAAGTCAAAGTTGGGATCTAGTGTAACTAAATATTTTGTATGAAAGGCAGACTTTGAATAGGAAACAAAGGATCCGAAAGCAATACCAAAACACATTGCCCACCAAGCTGGAATTCTAAGAAGAGTTTTCAGGGACTCTATGAATGGAGGTTTTTCAATCTCTCTTTGATCATCAAATTCCATAGCCCCTCGAACAGGCTCACGAATTACTAACTTAACGATTATGGCTAATATAATTCCAGTTACACCAAGAAAGATAAAAATTTCTCTCCAATTCACATCATCGCTGGAAGCTCCTATAAGCGCGGCTGTAACAAAATAAGCTGCCATCACCCCAATTGGTATGCCCATAGAATAGACTCCAAGAGCGCTTGCTCTCTCTTCTTTGGGATACATGTCAGAAATAATAGAATGAGATGGAGGGCTGCCTCCTGCCTCACCAATACCCACACCCATACGGGCAAGACCTATCTGTACAAAATTAGTTGCTAGCCCCGTTAAGGCAGTAAAGCCGCTCCAGGTAGCTAAAGCTATTGAAAGAATATTGATCCTACTATATCGATCTGCCAACCAGGCAATTGGTATTGCAACGGTTGTGTAAAACACAGCAAATGCTAGACCTATTAACAAGCCTAATTCTGTATTAGTTAATGAAAGATCTTCTTGAATAAATGGAGCTAGAATCCCAACTATCTGCCTATCGATAAAGTTGAATCCATAGACAATGGTTAGTAATATCAGAACAAAGGTACGATAGCCTTTTGTTGGCTGATTTTTACCACTCACTTAAATCCCCCTTATGTATGATTCCTAGATTATAGACTAGGGGACATCATGATGATGATTTAAAGTGCTGAAGCTTTATACTACTCCCAGTTTAAAGCTCCACCTGTTTGATACTCAATTACCCTGGTCTCAAAGAAATTCTTTTCTTTTCTAAGATCCATAATCTCTGACATCCAAGGAAAAGGATTGGTTGCACCTTTAAATTCTTCATCTAAGCCAATTTGAGTTAATCTTCTGTTTGCGATGAATTGTAGGTATTCTTCCATCATAGAAGCATTCATTCCCAAAACACCTCTAGGCATGGTATCTCTTGCATACTGAATTTCAAGTTCTGTTCCCTCGAGAATCATCTGCGCTGCCTTATTCTTCATCTCCTCATCCCAAAGATGCGGATTTTCAATTTTAATTTGGTTAATGACATCAATTCCAAAATTCACATGCATTGACTCATCTCTCAAGATGTACTGAAACTGCTCAGCTGTTCCTGTCATTTTGTTTCGTCTTCCCATCGATAAGATTTGAGTAAAGCCACAATAAAAAAATATGCCTTCAAGTACACAGTAAAACGCTATGAGATTTCTTAAAAGCTGCTTATCAGTTTCTGTTGTTCCTGTTTGGAAAGTTGGATCAGAAATTTGTTGAGTATATTTCAATCCCCAGGCTGCTTTTTTTGCAACGCTTGGAATTTCTCTGTACATATTGAATATTTCTCCTTCATCCATACCCAGTGATTCTATGCAGTACTGATATGCATGGGTGTGAATGGCTTCTTCTAAGCTTTGTCTTAAAATGTATTGTCGACATTCGGGATTTGTTATTAGTCTATATAAGGCAAGCACCAAATTATTTGCAACCAAGGAGTCTGCTGTTGAAAAGAATCCAAGGTTTCTTTTAACAATGGTTCTCTCATCATCTGTTAAACCGCCTTCTGATTTCCATAGTGCTATATCTGCAGTCATATTAACTTCTTGTGGCATCCAGTGGTTAGCACTTCCATCAAGATATTTTTGCCAGGCCCAGTCATATTTAAATGGAACCAATTGATTGAGGTCAGCCTTGCAATTGATCATAGCTTTATCATCAACTTGAACCCTGCCGTTATGCATTTCATCTAGTTCTCTTATACCTTCAGATGCATCAAAGGTCTCCATGGCTTTTTTTGCGGCCTCTGCCCTAGATCCTGCTTCAATATTTGACGAAGACTCTTCTTCGATCACAGGTTTGATCTGAGTAACTGGCTCAATATTTTTTGGTGCCTCGGGGGGCGTATTTTTTATTGCAGGAGCTACCTGAATTTCTTCTTTGTTGTATTCATCCCAATTTAACATTTTTTTCTCCGTATTTACTGACAGGCTTCGCAGTCAGGATCATCCAAGGAACATGCTTCTGGTACAGGCGCAGGTACACCAAGTTCATGAGGAACTTCTGGTGCTTGTTCTGTCTGAGCACTTACCGCATTTAAGCTTCCTTGGTTGATGGTTGATTTTTCAGTTGTGGTTGCTGCTATAGATCTTAGATAGTAAGTTGTTTTTAGACCTGAATACCAAGCCATTCTGTATGTGAGATCTAGTTTTTTCCCGTTAGCATTACCAATATATAGATTTAATGACTGGGCTTGATCAATCCATTTTTGTCTTCTGCTCGCAGATTCAACAATGTAACGGGGTTCAACCTCAAATGCTGTTGAGAAAAGCTTTTTAATGTCATCAGGAATTCTTGATATCTCGCCAAGGCTACCTTCAAAATATTTTAGATCATTAATCATCACATCATCCCACAAATCTAATGCTTTAAGTTTTCTAACTAGGTGTGGATTCACGATAGTGAATTCACCAGAAAGGTTAGATTTAACATATAGATTTTGATAAGTAGGTTCGATAGACTGAGTTACCCCAGTGATATTAGAGATTGTTGCTGTTGGCGCAATTGCCATTACATTCGAGTTTCTCATACCATCTTTTTTTACTTTTGCACGAAGCTGATCCCAATCCAGTGTTTCAGACCTATCAACCTTTATGAATTCACTGCCACGATTTTTTTCTAAAATATCTATTGAGTCTTTTGGTAATATTCCCTGGCTCCACAAGGACCCATCATAGGAGGGGTAAGCACCTCTTTCTTTTGCAAGCTCGCTTGATGCATGAATTGCATAATAACTTATGATTTCCATGCTTCTATCAGCAAATTCAATTGCTTCTTCAGAACAGTAGGGTATGTCTTGCAAATAAAGGGCATCCTGAAAACCCATAAGCCCCATACCTACTGGACGATGTTTGAGGTTTGAATTCTTAGCTGTATCTACTGAGTAATAATTAATATCAATAACATTATCGAGCATACGAAGAGCAGTAGTTACTGTGCGCTTAACTTTTTCTTGGTCTAAGACACCATCTTTCATGTGCTGAGGAAGATTCAATGATCCGAGGTTACAAACTGCTATTTCATCATTGCTTGTGTTAAGAGTTATCTCAGTACAAAGGTTCGATGAGTGAATTACTCCAACATGCTGTTGAGGCGAGCGTAAGTTACAAGGATCTTTAAAAGTTATCCATGGATGGCCCGTTTCAAACAACATAGTAAGCATTTTTCTCCATAAATCTTTAGCTGGGATAGTTTTGTGTTGATCCATTTTTCCTTCAGCAGCCAACGCTTCATATTCTTCATATCTTTTTTCGAATGCAAGACCGGTAAGATCATGCAAATCTGGAGCTTCACCTGGAGAAAATAGAGTCCAATCTTGATCTGACTCAACTCTCTTCATGAATAAATCAGGTACCCAGTTAGCGGTATTCATGTCGTGCGTTCTTCTTCTGTCATCACCAGTGTTTTTTCTGAGATCCAAGAATTCTTCTATGTCTAGATGCCATGTTTCTAGGTAAGCACACATAGCTCCTTTTCTTTTGCCTCCTTGATTAACTGCAACCGCTGTATCGTTTGCAACCTTCAAAAAGGGAACAACACCTTGGCTTTTACCATTTGTTCCTTTGATATAAGAGCCTAATGCTCTGACAGGAGACCAGTCATTTCCTAGACCTCCTGCCCACTTTGAAAGCAAGGCATTGTCTTTCATTGCTCCAAATATTCCATCCAGATCATCTGGAATAGTTGTTAGATAGCATGAGGAAAGTTGGGGGCGCAAGGTACCAGAGTTAAAAAGTGTTGGTGTTGAGCTCATGTAATCAAAGCTTGAAAGCAATCTGTAGAATTCAATTGCTCTATCTTCTTTCTCATCCTCTTCTACAGCTAGACCCATCGCAACTCTCATAAAAAAGATTTGGGGAAGTTCATACCTTATATCCTTATAATGAATAAAATATCTGTCATAAAGGGTTTGAAGTCCTAGATATGTGAACTGATAATCTCTGTCGTGGTCTATGGCTTCTCCTAATTTTTTTAAATCAAACTCTTTTAAGATTGGGTTGAGCATCTCAAGCTCTATACCTTTATTTATGTATGCTTTAAAAGCTTCCGGATAATACTTTTGCATTTCAGGATGAGAGCTTTCTTCTGCTATTCCAAGAAAGGATAGAGCTTCGCTCCTTAGCTCATCCAGTAGAATTCTTGCCGTCACAAAGCTGTAATTAGGTTCCTGCTCAACTTTGGTTCTTGCTGACATGACAAGAGATGATTTCATGTCGCTGATTGAGACGCCGTCGTATAAGTTTTTAATAGATTCTTCAAGAATTGCATCGGCACTTACATGCTCCAAGCCATCACAGGCATGATTGACAACTGCCGCTAGCCTATCTATATCAAGAGGAACTTTAGAGCCATCCTTCTTCGTAACAGATATCTTTGGTGCTTTAATATTTGTTTGTTGCGGCGCATCTTTTGTTCTTTCTATTGCTCTTTCTTCCCGATATAAGATATATTTTCTTGCAACAACATATTCCTCATTTCGCATGAGCTGAAGTTCTACTTGGTCTTGTATTTCCTCAATATGCAAAGTTCCTCCTGAGGGCATTCTTCTCTTAAAAATTTCTTGAACCTCAGCAGTTATTTCTTCAACTTTTCGATGTATTCTTTCACTAGCAGCTGCATTACCAGACTCATTTGCTAAAAATGCTTTAGTAATAGCTATCTTGATTTTATCGTCTTCAAAGGGCACAACTTTGCCGTTACGTTTTATCACCCTGAGTCTACCCGGGGCAGTGATATTCAAGTCATCAGATGGGATTGACCCAATTGCTTCTTGCCCAGTAATTTCTTGAGTTTTACCTAACTCTTGTGTTGTCATTCTTATCCTCTATATTTGTTTCTTTCGTTGGTAAATTTTACGAATAAGCTACCAATGGGTGGGGTCAAAATCTCTTTTTTAATTTTTTTTAACCAACGTCAATATTGTTACATTGTGGATAAATAATCAAGTAAAAAACACAATATATTGTGAATTCTTTTAAATTTTTCACAATATGCTGTATAAATGGTGTTTGTTGGTTGTGAAGATTGGGTGGGTAAATTGTGGATAACTTAAAAATATTGGTGTTTATATGACTGCGTTGATAGCAATTGATCAGGGAACAACAAGCACAAGAGTTGTAGCTTTTGATAAAGAGCTAAATATTATCTATTCAGAACAAAAAGAATATCCTTTACTTTACCCAAATGATGGTTGGGTAGAGATTAAACCGGATGAATTAATGAATTCAGTTTACTCAACAATTGATCCTGTGATTAATTTTTGCCCAGATATTCTGTCTCTTGGAATAACTAATCAGCGCGAGACAACATTGGTATGGGATGCAGACTCTGGCGAACCCATATATAACGCAATTGTTTGGCAGGACAGGAGAACAGCAGATCGTTGTCTGCAGCTTAAACAAGCTGGTTATGAGGAAATTATCATAAAAAAAACAGGCCTTTTATTGGATCCCTATTTCTCATCAACAAAAGTATCATGGATTTTAGATAATGTTGATGGCGCTAGAGCCAGGGCAGAAGCAGGTAGATTGAGGTTTGGGACAGTGGATACATATCTAATGTGGCAACTTAGTAATGGTGATATCTTCAAAACTGATATTACAAACGCATCTAGAACTAACCTATTTAACATACACACCAAAACCTGGGACGATGAGCTTCTTAAGATTTTTAATGTACCTGCATCTATGCTTCCAGATGTTCATTCCTCTGATAGCAATTTTGGAAAAATTAGAAGAGGGGATAGGTCAATTCAAATTACAGGTGTAATAGGGGATCAGCAAAGTGCATTGGTGGGCCAAAGATGCTTTAAACCCGGTCAAATGAAAGCAACATTTGGCACAGGATGTTTTTTGATGGTCAACACTGGCAGTAAATCATTGCAATCAACCTCTGGACTTCTAAATACTCTTGGATATGGTCTCTCAGATAATATACCTTACGCTATCGAGGGTAGTATTTTTTCTGCAGGAACAATCATTCAATGGCTGCGAGATAATATGGAGTTTTTTGCCAATTCTTCAGAGAGTATTAAGTTTCTTGAACCAACAGGTCAGTCAAATGGTGTTTTATTTATTCCTGGTTTCACAGGAGTGGGAGCTCCACACTGGAATTCTGAAATAAGAGCTTCCTTTTATGGCATTACAAGAGACACAACCAAAACAGATATGATTACAGCTGCGTTTAAAGCTCTAATCTATCAAGTGATGGATATAAAAAAGGCTTTACAAAGTGATGGGATAGAAATCAACCAGCTATCTATTGATGGTGGTATGGCTAGCAATCCTTTCTTTTGCCAGCTGCTTGCAGATTTTTTAGGTCAGGAAGTGTCCGTCCCTGCAAGTCTGGAGTCAACGGCTGTAGGTGCCGCAATAACTGCTGGATTGGGCTCTAAAATTTTCTCTATTAATGATTTGCAGGAAAAAGAATCAACAGATGCAACTATTTATAAAGCTAGAAATAAAATATTTGATCCAATGGATTATGCTGCATGGACGAAATTTCTAAGAGTGCTTATGGATGAATACCATTAGCATTAACCTGCATTTAAGATAAAAAACATTTTGCAGGAGTTAATTTTATGCGATTAAGAAATAGTATTTAAAAATATTAAATTAAATAGTTCTAAATGTTTTTGTTTAGTACTTAATATAATAAACTAATCACACAACTAACTAAGTCACTCTGACTAGTAATCATGTTTAATTTTAAAACTTTCAACAACATTGCAGCAGCGGGACTTGATATCCTTCACAACAACAAGCTTAAAGAAGTATCAGAAAACCCTGATAGCATATTGCTAAGAAGCCACATTCTTTTAGAAAAAGATTTAGATGATAATCTTTTGTGCATTGCACGAGCTGGTGCAGGAACAAATAATATACCAATTCAAGAAGCAACTAAGAAAGGAATCGTTGTTTTTAACACCCCAGGCGCGAATGCAAATGCCGTTAAAGAGCTTGTAATTTGCGGTATGTTGCTCTCTTCTCGAGGCATCATTGAAGGTATAGAGTTTGCTAAAAGCCTTGACTGTGAAGATTCTATAGACCTAAACAAAGCCATGGAAGCTCAAAAGAAAGTTTTTGCAGGCAGCGAGCTTGCTGGTAAGACACTTGGAATCATAGGACTTGGTTCAATAGGATCCATGTTGGCTCAAGCCGCTCATGCCCTTGGGATGAAATTAATAGGATATGATCCATATATTTCAATAGAGGGTGCATGGAGGCTGCCTGCAGATGTTGAGAAAGCTGAGAGCATGGATGCTCTATTAAAACAATCTGACTTTGTATCATTACATGTACCTCTTGTTGAAGACACAAAAAATCTTATCAATAAATCTAATCTCAAAAATTTTAAAAGAGGTGCGAGGCTTATTAATCTTTCTAGAGGCGGAATAGTAAATACTAATGATGTAATAGATGGACTTGATAAAGGCCATTTAGTCAGATTTGTTACAGATTTTCCAACCCCTGAGCTTATCAACCGTTCTACTAAGAACAATGATGTGATACTTCTGCCTCACCTTGGTGCAAGCACAAAAGAGGCTGAGGTCAACTGCGCGATCATGGCTGCAAATCAAATGGTTAACTTTCTTCGGGATGGAACCATTTTAAATTCAGTAAATTTTCCAAGAATTTCACTGTCTAGAAGCACCAATCATCGCTTGGTCATCATTAACCACAATGAACCAGGAATGATCAGCAAAATTGCCGACTCAATTGCTTCTTCTAATATTAATATTGCTGAAATGACTAACAAAAGTAGAGATGAGATTGCTATTAACTTAATCGATCTAGAAAGCCAAGCCAGTGCTCAGCTTATCGACCAACTTAGGTCTGTTGAGCATGTGATGAGCGTTAGGGCTATAAATCTAAGCTCATAAGGCTTTAAACATAGTTTTCAACAAAGCTTTTGTCAAAAGGTACGATTTGGTCTTCTTTTCCATCTCGCACCTTATTAGCCCATTCAGGATCAGACAAAAGCGCTCGCCCAACTGCGATAAGATCAAACTCAGCTTGATTTAATTTTTTATGAAGAATATCTAAATTAACAGTTTGAGTTTTGTGATCTCCAGAATAGAGTTTAATAAAATCTTTATCTAAGCCAACACTTCCAACACTTATAGTTGGAAGCCCTGTTGCCTTTTTTGCAAATCCAGCTAAATTTTCACCGTCAGGTTCAAATTCTCCCTCCCAAAATCTTCGATTACTACAGTGAATAAAATCAGCCCCAGCATTTTTAAGAATATTGAAAAATTGATCTAACTCTTTTGAATCAGATGTAATTTTTGCCTCATAATCTTGCTGCTTCCATTGGGAGACTCTTATTCCAATTTGAAAACTATCAGAGGTTTTCTTTTGTGATGCCATGAGTATTTCTTTAGCAAACCTTGATCTATTTTCTATAGAGCCCCCATATTCGTCTGTCCTTAGGTTAATTTTATCCCAGAAAAATTGATCGATTAAATACCCATGCGCACCATGAATTTCCACACCATCAAATCCAATCTCTTCACAAATTTTTGCATCCTCAGCATAAACCTCAATTAATTCATTAATTTCATCAACTGACATTTCATGTGCTACTTTTTTACCAGGAACCACGTATCCCGATGGAGTGAATCCAGGAACTTCTGGATTCGGAGGCATGCCAGGCTTTCTAATTCCACCAACATGCCAGAGTTGACAGAAGATCGAGGACTTACTTTTATGTACCTCATTTACGATTTTTTCCCACATTTTTTTTGCTTCATCTGTTTCTAAATTTGGACAGTTTGGGTAACCACTAGCAGCTCGATGACTTACTTCAACTCCCTCGGTCACTATTAGACCGACACCCCCGTTAGCTCTTCTGGCATAGTAGGTTGGAGCATAGTCCATGGGGACTCCATTGGGAGAAAAATTCCTTGTCATTGGGGCCATTACAATCCTATTTTTAAGCATTAAACCATTCATGTTGTATTCAGAAAAAAGGGCGTTTTTTAGATCATTCATATGGTTTGTTTATGGTTGCTATAAGGAGAACTTATTCTAATTTAATTTTTTTAAAAAAAATACTTGCCCACAGAATAAAATAGTGGTATTAGGGATGTCTTTTCACTCATTAAAAAAGGTGATATAGGGCTTTAAATTCTTTTTAACTTACTGATTTACGGTTATATTTTTATATATTGGTTAGTTTTTAATCAATTTGCATGAAACCTTATCAAATCAGTCTAAAATGTAAGAATATGAAGTTATCCCAAGCTTTATCCACAGATTCTGTGGATAAAATTTAATCAGTTTATTTAGATCATTTTTTTGAATATATTAAATTTTCCTTACTCATGGCTAGAGCCGCTTGGCAATGAATTCTGCGAAGATTTTTTTGTTGAGATGGAGCAAAAATTTTTAAAATTAGAGGAGCGGGGCGCCAGCATATTTCCTCCCAAAACATCTGTATTTCGAGCCCTAGATTTAGTTAATTTTTCTGAAGCTAAAGTATTAATTTTAGGACAAGATCCATATCATGGTTTAGGGCAAGCAAATGGGTTATCTTTCTCGGTAAATAAAGAGATCAGCATTCCTCCCTCTTTAAAAAATATTTTTCTTGAACTAAAAAATGATATTAATATTCCAATTTCTACCCATGGTGATTTAACTTCGTGGGCTGCACAAAAAATTTTATTATTAAATTCTGCATTAACTGTTGAAGAGGGTGTTCCCAACTCTCATCGTGAGATGGGCTGGGATAAGTTAACAGATAAAATTATCTCTCGATTAAGTCAAAGAGGAAATATGATTTTTGTTTTATGGGGTCAGCATGCTCAAAAAAAATATAAATTAATTAATCAAAAGCAAAACCATATTTTAATAGCTCCACACCCATCACCTCTATCTGCTTATCGTGGTTTTTTTGGTTGTAAACATTTTTCCATGATTAATAAAATTTTAAGAAATAATGGTTCTAGGGAAATTAATTGGAGCCTCGAATAGCTCTGCTAAGAAAAGTTTTCTATTTTTCCAAGGCAGGAAGAAAAAACATTTTCTTTATCTTGATAGCTTTTGCCTATGATCGTAAATTTAGAAACCTCTTCCAAATTTGAATGGATGATTAATCTTGTTTCTTTTTTTAATTTACCGAGATACTCCATGCGGGCAATTATCTCTTGACCTCTGAAACAACCTTTGTCAAAACTAACCCTATTAATATTCTGACCCAATTCATGAGGTCGATATTTGCCTCTTTCTTCGGCCTGAATTTGATGGTCATTGATAATTTTTTGATTTATAGCCCAATTGTTCTGACTGAGACTATGCAGCTCGCTTTGAAATTCATTATCTGCATCTATCATTAGAGACAAATTTACTTTTTCAGAACTTAAAATTAAATGCTCATGCTGGAGCATTGGCTGGTCACTTTCCCTTGAAAACCCTATAACCCTAACATCCAGCAACTCGCATATGACTTTGTAAAATGGTAAAAATTTGTTTATTTCGTCTAAAAATATATCTTTTGATGCATTGTTGATCACAATCAACCATTTTTTTTGATCAATAATGATATCGAAATTGCAAAGAATAAAGCCTTTTTCATTGCATAAAGAAGATGGTTGCCCCCTATGTTCAGTTACTAGTTTGCAATCTGATGTTACTTGTCCTTGTAAAAGGCTCAAGACAGAGTCAAAATCCCCCTTTAAATGAATAACCGCTTTATCTTCAAGGGTTACAACCCCATATTTTATAAATTCAGAATTTATCAACTTGTATAATTAAATAGTTCCAATAATCATCATATATTAGCTCAGAAAATGAATAGAGACATTAACAAAACCAAATGGAAGTGCAGGAGAGGTCTTCGAGAGCTTGATCTTTTATTTAGAAAATACTGTGAGGATAAGCTTGAATTTTTATCTGCAGACGAATTTGAAATGTTTAATAGTATCTTGGATCTTGAAGACCAACCCCTTTATGATTTCATCTTTAAAAATGAAACCCTTCATAGCCCTGAAAAAGAAAAATTTATTTTAGATAACTTAAAAA
The DNA here is from genome assembly GCA_016779285.1 of SAR86 cluster bacterium. Lineage (GTDB taxonomy): Bacteria > Pseudomonadota > Gammaproteobacteria > Magnimaribacterales > D2472 > D2472. Next base: position 7,253 of record JADHNV010000002.1, on the reverse strand, counting down.
ACTTTATAGAAAATTGAAACTATTTTATTGTGCCTTTGTCCAAAAAAATGAGGAAACTTATGGGAGCTAATAAAGGAGATGAAGTGTTTATAAATGAAATTAAGGCTGGCAATCAGGCGGCTTTTGAGGCAATGGTTTTAAAATACCAACCAAAACTTATGTCCTCTCTCGTTGGATATACAAAATCTGTTGATCAGGCAGAGGAGTTATGCCAGAAAACCTTTATCAAAGTCTGGCAAAAAATTCATTCTTTTAGAGGAGATAGCGCGCTTTTTACATGGATTTATAGGATCGGAATCAACCTAGCAAAAAATGACTTTGCTAGTAGTTTTTCTAAGCACTCAAAGGTCACAGGCTCCCTTGATCAAAATGAGCATGATGTTCCTGAATATGTTTCACCAGAAATTCAGCTTATTGCAGCACAGTCAGAAGATAAGATTATGGAATTTATTCAAACTCTTGATAGTGATACTAAAACTGCTTTTACATTGAGGGAGGCTGAGGGAAGAACCTATGATGAGATAGCTGAAATTCTCAGTTGCCCAATTGGCACAGTTAGATCAAGAATATTTAGAGCTAGGCAGCTAATATTAGAATTTATGACCAAGGAGAATATTATTAATGAATAAAGATTTAGAGCAGTTGTCTGCCTTATATGATGGTGAGCTTTCTCGTGAAGAAATTCACGAAGGCCTGAAAAAAATGAATGAAGATCCAAGGATGAAAGAGACTTTCCATAAATTTGGCCTTATTTCTGAGCTAGTTCAAAGAAAAACTCAGAAAAAATCTTCAACGGTATTATTTTTAAAAGACCACCTCAGCAAAGTTAATCCCATAATTAGCAATCTGTTCACAGCAGCAGCATCAGTCTTGATCACATTAATCATCCTTTATCAGTTTGATGATGATCGTTTTCAAGTTAACAGAGAAAGCTCTTTGCAACTCTCATCTGCTATTTCAAGTGAGGAGGCAAAAAGTCAACTTCTTAACGCAGATCAAAATATAATGGAGCATATGATTCATATTATGCAATCAAGTGATTCTCATACTTCTCAGAAAATTTCAAAAAACTGGATTCCGGTAGGTTTTTCCGTTAGCCCAAATAACCCCAACCAATATTCTAACGGAAGAAATAATTTATTTTTTCACCTTGAAAATAAGCAACTTGGTATTAAAAAGGTAGAATACTTTAGAGCTAATAATAACTGGATTTATTTGATTCCATTGCAAGATGGGAGACTGTTAACTGCCTATGGTGATATCCCGCCATCAGTAGCTGACCCAATGATCCAATCAATTTACAAAAGGAAGTAACATGAATCTTTACAAAAACAAGATTGCTCTTTTGCTGGTTTTAGGATTTTCATCTCTTATCAATGCAGCATTACCATCTAATATTTCAGAGTTGGTTGAAACATCTGCTCCTGCTGTGGTCAATATTACCTCTCGTAAAGAGGTTAAAATGCGAAACTCCCTCAGGGGTTTTGATGAATTCGAGAGATTTTTTGGCATTCCCAGAGGAAGAGCCTTTCCTCAGCCAGATCAGCCTGAAACAAGAGAAGCAGTTGCTTATGGCTCTGGCTTTATTTTCAAAGATGGCTATCTATTAACTAACTTTCATGTTGTTGATGAAGCAGAAGAAATCACAGTTTCCCTTAATGACAGAAGAGAGTTTTCTGCTGAGGTGGTTGGCATTGACCCACTTTCAGACTTAGCAGTTCTTAAAATAAAAGGAAAAAATCTTCCAAAAGTCTCTATCGGTGATAGTGAAAACTTAAAGGTTGGAGATTGGGTTGTTGCTATAGGATCACCTTTTTCTTTTGATTTTTCTGTAACTGCAGGAATTGTAAGCGCAAAAGGAAGAAGCATTCAAAACCAAAATATCGGAAATTATGTTCCGTTTATTCAGACCGATGTTGCCATCAATCCAGGCAACTCAGGAGGTCCGTTATTTGATTTAGATGGAAAGGTTGTAGGTATTAACTCACAAATTTACTCTCGAAGTGGAGGCTATCAAGGTCTTGCATTTGCAATACCTATTGATGTCGCTATGGAAGTAGCTAATCAGATTATTGAGGATGGAGGGGTTTCTCGAGGATATCTTGGCGTTAGGGTTGGTGAAGTTGATAATGATCTTGCTGAAGCATTGAGCATGGATAAGCCCTATGGCGCTCTTATTACAGATGTTGAAAAAGGAGAGTCTGGTGACGATGCTGGACTTCAAGCTGGAGATGTAATAATTGAGTTTAATGGTAAAGAAATTAAATTTGGATCAGACCTACCTCACGTTGTTGGAAGAATTCAACCTAACACAAAAGCTAATGCAAAAATTATTCGTGATGGAAAAGATATCACCTTAAAGTTTGTGCTTGGTGAGTTGCCTGCTGATGAAAGAACATTCATCCCAGCCAAAACTGAAGTTTCCAGCGATCCGCTGGGACTAAAAATCGAAGATCTTTCTGAAGAGAATTCTCAACCCAATGACCCTGAAAGTGGCGTCTTAGTTTTAAGGGTAAACAATGGCTCTCCAGCGTATGGAAAACTAACCAGAGGCGATATCATCACCGAGGTCATTTCTCAAGGTAAGCGATATGAAATTGAGGATGCTGAGTTTTTTGAGAATTTGATCGAGCAATTTGATGAAGGTGATAAGTTAGCAATTGTTGGACGTAGAAATAATAATAGATTCTTTGTAGCTGTAACCGTAGATTAAACTCATCTTAAAATGCGTAAGAAAAGCTGATAAGAGATCAGCTTTTCTTATAGAATAGTCAAGCATTAACTAGAAGATGAAAAATATTAGAAATTTCTCAATCATCGCCCACATTGATCATGGGAAATCAACTCTGTCTGATCGATTAATAGAGTATTGTGGCGGTCTTTCTCAAAGGGAAATGTCTGAGCAAATTCTTGACTCTATGGATATAGAAAGAGAAAGAGGAATTACGATAAAGGCTCAAGCGGTAAGTCTTGATTTTAAGCGAGACGGCGAAACCTACCAACTTAATTTTATTGATACCCCAGGGCATGTAGATTTTTCTTACGAGGTTTCCCGCTCATTATCTGCATGTGAAGGTGCTTTGTTGGTGGTAGATGGCTCACAAGGAGTGGAAGCTCAAACACTAGCCAATTGTTATACCGCAGTTGATCAAAACCTAGAGGTATTGGCTGTGATAAATAAAATTGATTTATCTCAATCTGACCCAGATAGGGTAAAGAAAGAAATCGAAGATATGATTGGAATTGATGCAACCAGCGCACCCTTGGTTAGCGCCAAGACAGGTCAAGGTATTGAAGAGCTATTAAATCTTTTAGTAGATAATATTCCCCCACCCAAGGGTGATCCTAATGCAGATTTTGAAGCTTTAATTATTGACTCGTGGTTTGATTCTTATCTTGGAGTAGTTTCTTTGATTAAAGTTATCAATGGTTCAATTAAAGAGGGTCAAAAAATTAAAGTATATTCAACTCAGCAAACATACTTGGCTGATCAAATTGGGATTTTTTCACCCAAAAAGATTGCAAAAAAAGAACTTAATGTAGGTCAAGTTGGTTATATGGTTGCTGGCATTAAAAATATTCAGGGAGCGCCAGTTGGGGATACAATTTTAGACTCTAAAAACGATTCATCTAAGCCTTTACCAGGCTTTCAAAAGGTTTTACCAAAAGTTTTTGCATCCTTATTTACAGTAGATTCAGATGAGTATGAAAAATTTAGAGATTCCCTTTCTAAGCTTGTGTTAAATGATTCTGCTTTGATTTATGAGCCAGAAGTATCTGATGCGCTTGGTTTTGGTTTTAGGTGTGGTTTTTTAGGAACACTGCATTTAGAGGTGGTTAGAGAAAGGCTTGAGAGAGAGTATGACCTAAATCTTATTTCAACTGCTCCATCAGTGCAGTATCAAGTTGTTAAGACTGACGGCGAGATTATAGATTGTGATAGTCCCTCACAACTTCCTGCTTTAAGCAATGTTAGTGAAATTAGAGAGCCATATGTTTTGGCAACTATTTTGACCCCAAAAGATTATGTAGGAAATGTAATCACCCTGTGTACCCAAAAAAGGGGCACTCAAAAGGAAATGACATATTTTGGTAATCAGGTCTCAATAGTTTTTGAGATGCCACTTGCAGAAGTGATTATCGATTTTTTTGATAGATTAAAGTCTACAACCAAGGGCTATGCCTCCATTGAATACAACATAACTGAATTCAAGCCTTCAAATTTGATTAAATTAGATGTGCTACTAAACAATGATGTTGTGGATGCATTATCAATTATTATTCATAAAGATTTTGCCATGAGCCGAGGCAGAGAAGTGGCTAAAAACTTACAGAAACTCATTCCTCGCCAGATGTTTGATATTCCAATTCAAGTTGCCTTAGGCTCCAAAATAATCTCGCGTGAAACGGTTAAGGCTCTTAGAAAAAATGTTACAGCAAAATGCTACGGTGGTGATATCACGCGTAAAAAGAAATTACTTGAAAAGCAAAAAGAGGGTAAAAAGAAAATGAAACAATTTGGCAGGGTATCTATACCCCAAGAAGCTTTTTTAAATTACTTTAATTCGGGAGAGAAGTGATGTTTGGAGATCCAATCTTTTTATTATCAATATTCTTGGTATTTTGTTTTATAGCAGTTTGGATATATCAGGTCTTGCAGAACACCTTAACGGATCAATCGCAACAGATTCTATATATTGCTGGCCTCTCTGCATCTCTGATTGGTATTTACAGGATTTTTGTTAATGCTGGAGACCTTGGATCGGTTTTATTAATTGGGTCAATCATGTGTTTGATCATTTTATTGGTTGGCATATTCAAAAAAAATAGTTTGCTAAAAGCAACTGGAAGAGGTTGGTTTGTTCCGGTTTTCTTAATTTTCATCCTTCGCACTTTTGCCTATGAGCCATATCAAATACCTTCTGGATCGATGATTCCAGGGCTCAAGGTTGGCGATTTTATTCTGGTCAACAAGCATAGCTATGGCCTCAAGATTAATAGGATAGGGAATCCTTTTGCTTTATCTGCAGACCCTGAATATGGTGACGTTGTTGTGTTTATTCCACCTCATGTCAATGTCCCCTATATCAAACGCTTAATTGGCAAGCCCGGAGATACGATTGGCTATTTAAATAAAAAGATTTATGTTAATGGCAAAGCCATTGAGCAGGAATTTATTTCTTCAACAGAAGAGTCGACATTGTTAAAGGAAACTCTGGGCGCCTCAGAGAGAATCATTAGAATTGTTGGGGGTAGTGCCTCCTATCCTGAGGAATTTGTTGTGCCAGCAAATCATTATTTCGTTATGGGAGATAATCGAGATAATTCCAGTGACTCTCGATACTGGGGCTTTGTTCCAAGGGAGAATTTTATGGGTACAGGCGAGCTTATTTGGATGACCTGGGAGTGTTGGGCATGCCTGCCGTCATTCAATAGAGCAGGCTTCATTCAATAAGTTTTATGAGCAAAAATTTATTGTTAGTAAAAAAAGCTTACTTAGAGCTTCCTTTATTCAAACAAGCATTTACTCATAAAAGCTTTTCCTCAAATCAAAACAATGAAAGGTTAGAGTTTTTGGGAGATGCGGTCCTAGAAATTGCAATTTCAGAGCATCTTTTCAATCGTTTTGAAGGGCTAGATGAGGGTAAGTTAACTCAAATGCGAGCATCCCTTGTTAATACTCACTCACTCGCTGAAATTTTTCTACGGTTAGATTGTAAAGATTTGCTTCAAACCTCCAAGGGAACCAGTAAATTAGATGAATCGCATAAGCATTCTATTTATGCAGGTGTCCTAGAAGCTTGCATAGGAGCAATTTTTATTGAATTAGGTTTTGAAGAAAGCAAAAATTTTATTTTTCAACTTTTTGAAAGTAGTTTTGTGTTACTAAATGAGTCTATTGAGCTTAAAGATGCAAAATCTAGATTGCAAGAAGCATTGCAAGCAGACGGGCTACAACCGCCATCATATCAAGTCATATCAAATCCTGAAGGGAATTCTTTTGATTGTATGGTTAGCTTCAATGGTAGAACCTTTCATGCTTCTGCCCCACTAAAAAAAGATTCTGAACAAAAGGTTGCTGAGTTAATTTTGATGGAATTAAATCAAGGATGAGCAAGCAATTTTGCGGTTATATTTCCATCGTTGGTAAGCCCAATGTTGGAAAGTCTACGCTGCTAAATACTATCTTACAAAAAAAAATCTCCATTACATCTCGCAAATCACAAACCACGCGAAATAATATTTTAGGGGTTAAAACTGATGGAAAACATCAGATGATTTTTTTAGATACCCCAGGCATTCATTTAAAGGCAACTAAAACCCTTAACAAAATATTAAATCATTCGGCCTTAAGTGTTATTGAGGATTCTGACCTGGCTTTATTAGTTATACATAGAACTTCATTACAGGAACAAGATCGTCAAGTGATAAAAAAAATTAAAGAGACTAAAGTCCCCGCTATTTGTGTTTTAAATAAAGTGGATCAAGTTCAAAATAAAAATGATCTTCTGCCTCTAATACAGGAGATTGATGCTATTTATCCTTTTGGTGATTATGTTCCTATTTCTGCCTTAAACAGCGATGGTATTGATGATTTGATGCAATGTATCAAAAAATATCTTCCTGAAAATATTCATTTATACCCAGCAGAACCAGAAGAAAAAGAAATGCCGGGCAACTTTTTTATAAGCGAACTTGTAAGAGAGAAGATTATTCGGTCGCTGGGAGATGAGTTGCCTCATGAAACCTATGTGGCAGTAGAAACCAAAGCCATGGAAGGCAAGATGCTATCCATAGGAGTCATCATTTATGTTGCTCGCGATAGCCAAAAAAGTATAGTTATAGGCCATCAAGGCGCCAATTTAAAAAGAATAGGACAGCAAACAAGAGTTGAGCTTGAGAAAATGATTCACAAAAAAGTTTTATTAAAAACTTTTGTGAAAGTAAATAAGAATTGGAATAATGATGCTCAGTATTTAAGCAGCCTTGGAGTGGGCAGCAATCAAGATGCCTCATAACTGGGAGCCTTGCTTTCTTTTGCATGCAAGGTCTTATGGGGACACATCAATCATTGCAGATGTTTTCACAGAATCTTCAGGAAAAATTTCAATCATAGCCAAGGGTGCAAAAAATCCTCGATCAAAGTTTTTTGGTCACTTGCTACCTTTCTCTGCCTTGAGAATAATTGTTACCGGAAAATCGGAAATGAAAACTTTAACTCAGATAGATTCTAACTATGCCTCGCAGTCAGT
>JADHNV010000052.1 GCA_016779285.1 SAR86 cluster bacterium | reverse complement strand
TTCACCAATATATTCAGACATGTTTATTGGAGGAATTGCTGGATTTATATTCACACATAAAAGATTATATTTTTTTGCAAAATATGTTCCAAAAAAACCACCTAAGGAACTTCCAATAATTGAAGAGGGAGACTCTGTTCTAATTATTTCTTCAATCTGCTCATAAGCATTTTTAATATTATTATTTAAATTAGGGATGAGTACCTTGGTTGAACTAGTATTTTTTTTAACAAAGGATTCAATGAGTTTCGCTTTGGTTGAATCTGCTGATGAGGCAAATCCATGAAGATATAAAATTTTATTCATTCAAAAAATTTATTTCTTTTACTTTTACTGCTCCATTTAAAAATATATTTTCAAGCCACTCGGTGAGAATTCTATTTTGTTGATATTTTTCATCTTGCGATTGTGAGAATGGAGAGGGCACAAAAAATGGAACAGGCTTTTCTTGTTGATAAGAAATTACCTCTGCTAACTTTGCATCAATATATATATTTATTCTAAGTAAAAAATTTACTAAAGCTGAATCTTTATTTTTAGATTTTGCTTCGATCATTAGGGTATGTGGCGTTCTAGAGATTACCAAAAATTCAGCTTCACTTTTTTGTTCTAGACTTAGAATTTCAAATGTATATGTATTATTTTCAAAATCGCAAAGGATTTTTCTCAACCTAGAAAAATTTGCACTGCATACTGTTAAATGATTTTTTGTTTTTAAGCTTTTATACATTTATTTGATTCTATAATCATTGTTAAATGGTGTATAGGATTTACAAGCCTCAATATAATTTTCAATTTGAGTTCTTTCTGATTTACAGAACTCACCTACTGCTTGTCCAAAATCCTCTTTTAAAAAAAAATGAAATGATGAGCTTAAGTGAGGTTGAAAGCCTCTTCTAATTTTGTGCTCCCCTTGAACTCCTGGATCAAAAAATTTGAGGTTATTTGTAATGCAGTATTCTATGCCCTGATAGTAACAGCATTCGAAATGTAGGTTTTTTACTTTTGATGTCGCTCCCCAATGCCTTCCATACAAGGTGTCTTCACCCTCGAAACATAATGATGCGCCAATTGGCTCCCCTGCAATTTCAGCAAAGAATATAACTGGCTTAACTAACTGATTTACGGCATTAATTAATTTAAAAAATTCTTTATTGAGGTATGGGTTTTGAGCTCTTTCAAAATAGGTTTTCTGATAAAATATATAAAATAAATTCCAATCCTCTTCGGTAATTTCATTGTGTTTTTTGCATATAAATTTAATACCTAGCTTAGAAATACTTTTCCGTTCTTTGCGAATAGTTGCTCTTTGTCGAGAAGTGAATATAGATAGAAAACTATCAAAATTAGTAAAATTTTCATTTTTCCAAGTAAACCTATAGTTGTATCTTTCAATAAAATTTTTTTCTCTTAAGATAGCTTTTCCTGATTCATTAGGAAAAAGAATATGCCAAGATTCTATTTCCTCTGTTTCCATTTTTTTAATAGCTGCATCAATAAGATTAAATTTTGATTTTTCATCTTTGCCTAAAATTCTATCTCCTTCACAGGGAGTGAAAGGAATGGCTGTTAGTAATTTAGGATAATAATTTCTGCCAGCTCTATTTAAGGCATTTGCCCACTGATGGTCAAAAATGAATTCCCCATAGCTATTAAATTTTTTGTATAAAGGAAGAAAACTGATCAATTGTTTATTTTTGATTTCGCCAAGATGTTCTGGAATCCAGCCAGATTTTTCTGATGCAGAATTACTTTGTTCCATTGCTCGCAAATATGATAAATCTTCAAAAGGATTATTGGCCTCTATTGAATAAAGCTTTTCTTGCAAATCAATTTTTTTGATTTCAGATAACATTCAATTAGATTATCAGAAAACAAAACACTGAGAGGATCAGTAAATATAAATATGCCCAGTGATTATTTTTGAAAGCTAGCAAAAAATTTTTTTGTGCAGCAAGTTGATGCTGATAAAAATAAAAGCCACTTAATAATAATATTCCTATGTACCATGCGAATGAGAGTTCTGCTTTTAATCCCATTATCAGAAAAAGGCTAATCACAGTAAATTGAAGAATTGCAATTACCAATAAAGTTTTTGATCCCCACCATAGAGGAGTCGAATTGATGCCTAATTTTTTATCATCTTCAATATCACACAATCCATAGAAGGAGTCGAAGGCAATAGTTTTTGCCGCGATGGCCAAGTAGAGAAAAACCATCGTTGGATTATTTAACTCATTTGTCATTGCATAGACAATAATTGTAGGGTTGAAAGTTAAGCCAAGAAAAATCTGAGGCCCAATAAAAAACCTCTTTGTCAGAGGATATAAAACTATCATCAATCCAAAACAGATACTTATAAAAATAGTATTTGTATTAGTTAGGCTAAGTAAAAAAAAGCTAAGAACACCAAGCGCAAAAAAAACAGCCCAACTTTCCAATGTTGAGAGCTTTTTACTTGGTATTGGCCTTGTTTTTGTTCTCTTTACGCCCCCATCAAGATCTTTATCCCAGATATCATTAATCACGCAGCCTGCTGATCTCACCAAAATACTTCCGATAATAATTATTAATAAATGAGAGTACATAAAATTTCCATTTGTGCTGATCACAAGGGCTAATAATGCTGGCCAAAGTAAAAGGTATATACCAATTGGTTTATCTAGACGCATCAATTCGAAAATGGCTAGTAACTTATTCATGGCGACAAAAAAACCTCCATAACGCTTAATGGATATCCTCGAACAAGGTAATGCGTTCTTCTTCCCCAAACAACTTCCTCAGAAGAGGCTTGAAATTGCGCAAACTCACGATGCGTTTTAATAAATAGCTCGCTTTGAAAGAGCAAATCACCGAGTGGCTTTGATCCAATTTTACCTAATCCCGGATAGCCTTTTGATGACGTTAGGTTTGGAATGATGCTTCTCGCAAAAACAAGCGGTTTTTGATCTCCGTATAAAATCACTTCCCGGATACGAACTTCTTCTGAAGTGATGTTTAGTGCTAAATATTCTTCATCCTCTGCAACACCAATATCATCACTTAAAATCTCAAGCTTAAATTTAAAATTTGACGAAATTCTTGCTGTAATTGATCCATCTTCATTCAACCAATCTAGAATATTTTGAACTTTTAAAGCGTTTTTTAGCTCTGAGCTATTTAGCCACTTATTAATTCTTTTTGCTTGCATGAATTAGATCTATAAAATCTGATATTATAGCCTGCTTAATTTTCATTAAATGAGACTTTTTAAGTCAGATTAACCAAGAGAGAGAAAATGGAATATAAAAAATGGGAATGCATAGTATGTGGACTAATTTATGATGAAGAATTAGGTTGGCCAGATGATGGTATTGCTCCAGGAACAGCCTGGGACGATGTTCCTGATGATTGGCTATGCCCTGATTGTGGGGTGGGTAAAGAAGATTTTGAAATGACAGAAATTTAATGATTGATACGCCAAAAAACTTAACCAGAAACATACTTCTTGGCTTGATTCTTGGTTTTGTTATTGGTGCTTTCCTTTTTTACACAAATTTCTTTCCAAGTTCAGTAGATGCTTTTGTAGAAAAATATATCTTTAAGATGGGCGGAGATATCTTTATGAATCTCCTAAAATTATTAGTTGTGCCCTTGGTTTTCTTCTCTTTGGTAACAGGCATCTCTTCTCTAGGAAGTTCTAAGTCTTTGGGCAAGATTACCTTTAAAACCGTCGGCTTCTATTTATTAACCACAGGCATCGCTGTTTCTTTGGCGCTCCTAGCTGGCTCTTTCTTTAAGCCCGGCTCTAATTATTCATCCGATATAGCTATGGCTGCACCAAGTTCATTGCCTCAAGGGCAGGGAATCTACTCAACCATTGTTGGAATCTTTCCTTCAAACATTATTCAAGCAATGGCAGAAAATCAGATGCTGGCGATAGTATTCTTTAGCATTATTTTTGGTTTAGCTTTAAATAAAACGAACCATTTAACAGGAAATTTAAGCGATTCATTTGCAAAATTAAATACAGTATTTTTGCAGCTGATAGTCATGATTATGAGCTTTGCTCCATTAGGAGTATTTTGTCTGATTGGTAAATTTGTTATTGCCGATGGTCTTGATATTTTCCAAGACGTTTTAGCATATGTAGTTCTCTTAATATCCCTTCTTCTATTTCACGCAGCTTTTACCTACTCAATATTTTTAAAGTTTATTGGGGGATTAAGCCCATTAATTTTTTACAGAAAGATGAAAGATGTTGCTTTATTTGCATTTTCCACCTCATCAAGTGCAGCAACTATTCCAGTAACTCTTAAAACAGTAAATCAAGACTTGGGTGTCAATCAAAATGTTGCTTCTTTTGTTGTGCCTGTTGGCGCAACGATCAATATGGATGGGACGGCAATTATGCAAGGCTTAGCAACAGTATTTATTGCCCAAATGTCTGGCATTGATTTAACGCTATTTCAATATATTCAAGTTGTGCTGTTAGCAGTAGCAACATCAATTGGAACTGCTGCTGTTCCTTCTGCTGGAACTATTACCTTGATTATAATTTTGCAACAATTTAACTTACCACTTGAGGCAATAGGAATTATTCTCGCGGTTGATAGAGTGCTAGACATGCTCAGAACATCAGTCAATGTTACCGGTGATGCTGCAATTGCATGTATAGTTGCGAAAACTGAGAATCAGCTAGATGAAAATATTTACAATTCAAAGGCTTAATTACTAATTAAAATCAATTTTATTTGATAAAATCTAACGCTTGTTAAAAGGAGAGAAAGAATGAATATATTAATTGCCCCAGCATTGGGTATCTTTGGGCTAATTGCTGCTTTTGTGGTATTCAGCTTAGTTATGCGTTATTCAGATGGAACTGATCAAGTTAAAAAGATTGGTGATGAAATTCATAAGGGTGCAATGAAGTTCATGAAAACAGAATATACCTATTTATTAATTTTTGTTGCCGTACTAGTCGTATTAGTTGCAACTTTCCTTACGATTCAGTCAGCAATTGCAGTTGTAGTTGGTGCTGCCTGCTCATCTTTGGCAGGATTTATTGGGATGTATGCAGCAACAAAAGCAAATGTTAGAACTGCAACTGCAGCTCAACAAGATGGTGCAGCCGCCGCATTAAGCGTTTCATTTTATGGTGGCTCAGTCATGGGATTATGTGTCGCTTCACTTGGTTTAATTGGCTTGGGTGGACTCTTCTATTTTTTTAGTGAATCTCATGTTCATGCTCTTGAAGGATTTGGCATGGGCGCATCAGTTGTAGCATTATTTTCTCGTGTTGGCGGAGGCATCTTTACCAAGAGTGCTGATGTCGGAGCAGATTTAGTGGGCAAGATTGAAGCAGGAATTCCTGAAGATGATCCAAGAAATCCTGGAGTTATTGCAGACAATGTTGGTGATAACGTTGGTGATGTTGCAGGAATGGGATCAGATATTTTTGAATCTTACTGTGGATCAATGATTGCCTCTATTGCTATAGCCTACACCTTGGGCTCAAAGGAAATGATGATGTTTCCATTGGCTTTAACTTCAATTGGCTTAATAGCTTCTATCATTGGAATCGTAATAGTTAAATTGCAGTCTGCTAAAGCCCCTGCAAGTGCTTTACGCTCAGGAACTCTATTGGCGCCGGCAATATTTATCGTGATGGCATATTTTTTAACGAGCAGCATATCTGGAGTTTCCATGAATGTTTGGTGGGCTGTGGTATGCGGCGCAGTGGGTGGAGTTCTAATTGGGTTAATTACTGAATACTATACTGGTGGAGATCCAGTTAAAAAGATTGCAGAATCAGGGAACACTGGACCTGCAACCGTTATGATCTCTGGTCTTTCAGTGGGAATGCAATCAGTTGTAATTCCTATTTTGGTCTTAGCAACAATTATTTTAATTTCAACAACTCTTTCCGGGGTTTATGGTGTTGGCATTGCTGCTGTGGGGATGCTTTCAACAGTCGGAATTACTATGGCAATTGATGCATATGGGCCAGTTGCAGATAACGCAGGTGGTATTGCTGAGATGGCTGGTATGGGAGAGGATGTAAGAGAGATCACAGATTCTTTGGATGAGCTTGGAAATACAACAGCAGCTATTGGAAAAGGATTCGCAATTGGGGCTGCAGCTTTAGCTGCACTTGCCATCATTTCTGCCTTCTCTGCAGTTGTTAGTCTAAATTTTGGTGATGCTTTCACTTTATCTTTAGGCCAACCAATTGTACTGGTGGGGATGTTTATAGGAATTTGTATCCCTTTCTTGATCTCTTCAATCACCATGACAGCTGTTGGAGATGCTGCATTTGAAATGATCAATGAGATCCGAAGACAATTTAAGGAGATTCCAGGTTTAATGGAAGGTAATGCTGATCCAGATTCAGAAAAATGTGTTGAGATTGCAACCAAAGCGGCTTTAAAGAAAATGATGTTACCAGGTATTATTGCAGTAGCGATGCCAGCAGTTGTTGGTTTTGGTTTGGGAGCAATGGCATTGGGTGGCATGCTCGCTGGCGGTCTTCTAGGTTGTGTTGCACTGGCTTTGTTTATGGCAAATGCCGGCGGCGCTTGGGACAACGCCAAGAAGTATGTTGAGAAGGGTAATTTTGGTGGAAAAGGATCTGATACTCATGCAGCAGTTGTTGTTGGAGATACCGTTGGTGATCCATTTAAAGACACTTCTGGACCTTCAATGAACATCTTAATTAATGTGATGGCGATTGTAAGCTTAGTCATAGCTCCATTATTAACATTGAATGGAATGTTGTAAAAATTACTTAAGATGAGAAATAAGAAACCCGCAACA
>JADHNV010000051.1 GCA_016779285.1 SAR86 cluster bacterium | reverse complement strand
CTAAGTGTTCCCCTGAGAACACAGGCAAATGTCTAATTTGATTTTGGAGCATTATTTGTTTAGCTTCAGAATTAGAAGTATCTAGACAAGTGAAAATTAATTTTTTGGTCATAATATCTTGCGCGGTCTTAGATTCTAAAGCTTTGTGCCCTCCAGCCAATGCATACACAAGATCTCTTTCAGTTAAAATACCTACCACAGACGATTTGCAAAGATTATTTTCTGAGCCACTTGCGCACACCATTAGAGCACCAATCTTATTTTTATTCATCAAAGCTGCCACATCAAATAAATTAGAACTTTCAGGAATGGTAAAAATATCCCAATATTTTTGTTCGTTTAAATGATCTTTGACTTTTTTCATGTTTTAGAGGTATAAATCCATAAATTTCAATGGAATTAATTATAAAAAGATATTAACACCCAAACTAATTTCTTGGTATCATAAACATAATCTTTGTATACATGTATACAATATACTTAATAATTACACATACAAATCTAAAATCATTATGAAATATTTAAAATCTCTACCTATATTTTTCGTTATTTCTTTATTAGCTCTTCCAGCTTTGGCTGGTGATAAGGGCTACGTTGGAGAAGCAGGTACAGAAATCGAAGTCACCAGAGCTTCAAATCCTGCACCTGAATATCCAAGAAGAGCTATCAGACTTGGTCTTGAAGGGTCTGTGAGGCTAGAATTTGATGTCGATACAGATGGTTCAGTTTTAGATCCATATGTGGTCGAAAGCACTCCTGCTGGAGTATTCGATAGAGCGGCCATTAAAGCTGTTAGAAAAATTCTATATGAGCCACCCACATACAATGGAACTTCAGTTAAGGTCAATAATGTACAAATTGATCTGGTTTTTCTACTTGCTGATTAATAACAGTTACATTATAGAAAAAGTATAACCATGCCCATTAGACTCCAGTTACTCTTATTTGGGGTCATTGGTAACATTCTTGTTGCGGCTATTTTTATATTTTCTTTTGGGTACAGAGAAAACATTCAAGAAGAGTCCTCCAATGAATCACTTTTATCATTGTACGAGTCTGCGTGGTATCAAACTTATAATAAGTCTTTTGATGCGATGTCAAAATGGCTGCCTATAACTGGAGAAAATGCTTCATATTGGGATCCTAATTCAGAGATTTTTTTAGATGAAGTGGCTTCCAGCAATATCTTTACCAACCCCCTTTTAGATACTATCAGTGCTGATAGAATTGGGGATGCTCAATATCTAATCGAGTTATTCTTTGAAGAAGAGTTAGATTATGGAAATTTAAGTTATGTTATGGCCTATTTTCCTTCCGGTGAAAGAATTTATTGCGGAAGTGCTCTTGACCTTCTAGGTATTGATCCCTGTTCTCCTGGAGCACGACCAGATTTCTTTAGCTACCTTGATGCATTTTTAAAAGATGCCTCCACCAGGCCTCGACAATCCATTGTAAGAATTAAAGATAGTGATCAAGAACAAGCTTCAACTTTAAACCAAGCCCTTTCCTTTCCAATTAATATTGAAGGGAAAACATTAGCCATTATTGCTTTAGGCGTTGATATCAGAAAGGGTCTAGAGGTTTTCGAAGATGAGTTTGAAGTTAGGACTGCAATTAGCACTGATGATAATTTAATTTCGCTTAATGATTATTACCAGCAATTCGGTGATACGGATGATAATCTTTTTGACATTAATAACTTCAACAAACTAACAGACAAAGCTTCTGCATTTAAAATCTCACATGGCTCAAGGCATTCTGAAAAAGATACAGAGCTTGGCACATCTATTACCCTATTGCCTTTAAGCACATTTTTATCAGCAGATGAGGCTCAATTATTTATTTTTAAAGATGAAAGAGAAAATATTCTTAGGGCAGCGAATGTATTAAATCTAACCTATGTTGCTGCTATAGCATTCGTAATATTTATCATTTCTCTTATAGCCTTCATCAACACCAGAACCTTTGGCGGGATAACTAAAGCCATTGAAGTTCTTGAAGGTCTAACAAAAGGAGATCACACGCAAGAAATGCCAATAAGAAAAGGCATACTTGCATCTGAAAAGGATGAAGTGGGTCAACTCTCTGCAGCGCTAGGCACTTATAAATCTCATTTACTTGAAATGGAATCAATAAGACAGGAGCAAGCAAAGCGAAGGCATGAAAGAGACGAAGTAATTATTGAAAAAATGACAGCATTAGCAGATCAGCTTGATGGCAGTGCAAGAACATTAATCCTCAATGATATTAAAAGAATGAATGAGCTTGCAGATAGCGCTGACAGAAATTCTAGCGAGGAAGCCTCTGTTGAATTGATGTTAGTTGCCTTTTCAAGAATGTCTGACGAAGTAAACAGCCTCATAGATGCAAGAACAAGCGAAATGGAAACTGCCCGGGATGAAGCAAGAGATGCTAGTGACCAAAAAACTAAATTTTTTGCGAATATGAGCCATGAACTCAGAACGCCTCTAAATGCTATTCTAGGATATGGTGAAATGCTCTATGAGGATTGTGAAGATTTGGGATACGATGATTTGCTTCCAGATCTCAAAAAAATTACCTCATCCGGAGCTCACCTTCTCTCTTTGATTAATAATATTTTGGATCTTTCAAAAATTGAAGCTGGGAAAATGGAACTTTTTGTTACTACTTTTGAAATTGAGAATATGGTCCAAACAATCAAAGATGTCTCTGAACCATTAGCCGCAAAAAATGATAATGGATTTGTAATCAATCTTGATGGTGCGATGGGTTCCATGTCACAAGATGAAACAAAGCTTAGACAGTGTCTTACAAATTTCTTAAGTAATGGCTTTAAATTTACAAAAAATGGAACAGTTACATTGGATGTTAAAGCCAGAATGGAGGGTGATGTAGAATTTGTAGATTTTGCAGTTATAGATACCGGTGCAGGAATGAGCCCTGAAGGGGTGGCTAAAGTTTTTGAAGAATACACACAAGCAGAACGCTCAACCTCAGCAAATTATGGTGGAACAGGCCTTGGCCTTCCGATCTCAAAGAAATTTGCAGAAATGATGGGTGGCGATGTCACCGTAACAAGTGAAGAAGGAGTCGGTTCGGTCTTCACCATGTCTGTTCCGAGAGAATGTCCTGAGTATAACGAGGATGAAATTGAAGGCAATGTTATTAATCTCGATGATCAGGATAATTTAGTTGTGCTGGTTGATGATGATGTTGCAATGCATGATTTGATTAAAAGAACTATCTCTAAATTAAATTTAACTTTGCTTGGAGCGACCAATAGCGAAAAAGGAATGGAGTTAATTAGAGAGGTTAAACCCAAACTCATCCTGCTAGATGTATTGATGCCTGGCCGAGATGGTTGGTCTTTGTTAAAAGAGTGTAAAACTGATAAAGAGCTTAAAGATATTCCCGTGATTATGATCAGTCAGCTCAATCAATCCAATCTTGCCTCTTCGCTTGGGGCAAATGATTATCTAACCAAACCGATTGATAGAACTCATTTCATAAATACTCTTAAAAGGATTTTGGGGACTAACACTCAAAATCAGAAGGTTTTAGTTATCGATGACGATAAGGATGTGCGCGAGCTCCTATTCAGGTTGTTGAAAGACGCAGGTTATAGACCAATTGATGCAAGAGATGGAAAAGAAGGTCTTGAGAGAACCAAGGATGAACCTGCATTAATAATCTTAGATTTAGAAATGCCTAGAATGGACGGATTTGAATTCTTAGATAATTACATTAAAAACGTCCCTGAAGAAAATAGATCTCCAATTCTTGTATTCTCTGGCAAAGATTTAACAGATGTTCAGGAAGAGCTTTTAAAAGAAAGAGTTGTAGGTCTTGTTAAGAAGGATGATGTATCCATGGATAAGCTTTCACAGATGATCCAAGGCATTATTAAAAGTTAAAAAGCTAGGACCCTACAAAAGCCTCGATCTTACCAAGCAATCTTTTAAAATCCACTGGCTTAGTATCAAAATCATCTGCTCCACACTCTAAAGCTTTTTGCTTATCGGATTCTAATGCATGTGCAGTCAAGGCAATGATGGGAATAGCACTAATGGATTCGTCAGCCTTGGCTTGAATGGTTGCCTCCCAACCATCTAAAACTGGCAAGCCCATGTCCATCAGCACAAGATCCGGGGATTCACTTCTCATCATATCAAGACCAGCTTGGCCATCAAATGCCATGATAATTTCATACCCTCTTCGTGATAATCTTCGAGATAGCATGTCACGATTCATCTCGTTATCTTCAACATAAAGTAATTTTGCCATTGTATTAGTCTCCTACTAGCTCACTATCAATTAAGTTAAATCTATTCCTACCATTCTTTTTAGCTTCATAAAGTCTTTCATCAGCTTTGTTTGTCAGATCAGCAGAAGTTTCTGTTTCTGTTGAAAATGCCACGCCGCCACTAGAACTGACTTTGATATCTATACCTTCAAAATTAACAATATTATCATTAATTTTTTTAATCAGTTTTGTACAAAATTCCTTAGCTTGATCTGGGTCAAGATACAGAATAGCCAAAAACTCTTCTCCCCCTATTCTACCAACAATGTTTGGGGATGAAATCTCTGCTTGTAACAATTGTGCAAAAGATATTAGGACCGCATCACCGCCAGCATGACCATACTTATCATTAACTTGTTTAAAAAAATCAATATCAAACATTATTGTTGCAAATTGGCGATCTTTCGACTTCTTTGAATTATCCATCGCTTCATCTAGAGCTTCAAAAATTACACGACGATTGTAAATTCCCGTTAGTTGATCTGTTGTGGCTTGAATATGTAGTTTATTAACCAGCTCTTTTTCACGCTCACGCCAAAATTTTCTCTCCAAAGCTGCGACAACCTTAGCAAGTAAAATGGTTCCATTAATTGGTTTTGGTAAATAGTCTTGTGCCCCTAGCTGAATGCATTTAGAAATACTATCGACATCATTAAATGCTGAAACCATAATTACGGGCAAAGATTCAGAATTATGTTCTTTTCTAAAGGTTTTCAATAATTCCAGCCCATTAATGTCAGGTAAAATTACATCAAGCAAAATCAAATCAGGTGTTTTTTTAAAAACCTCCGTGATGGCTGTATTTCCATCATACGCGGTTCTACACGACAGGCCTTGCATAGATAAACGTCTCTGTAGCACCTCACAGTTAGTTACATTATCATCAACTATAAGAATATCGGATTCTTTAATCTCATCTCCAAGAGTTATTGAATACTCTATTTCACCTAAAGACTTAAATAGAGCTTCTGCTGATTCAAGTTGGTTAGTGGAATTATCATTTTTTGGATCAATTGCTTCCCCTCTTATGTAATCTACAAAATTTTCAATGGCTGTTTCAGTGTCTCTAGCAAGATTAATTATTTGTTGGAAGTCCTCTAAAGTGCCTTCATCGAGATCATCTTCATAATCCTCCATTAAAATTTCACTGTATCCAATAATTGCGTTTAAAGGAGTTCTAAGATTATGACGAAGTTCAGAATATTCCTCGGGTGATTTCTTTGAAGAATCTGCGTTGACGCCAGTGTTTTGGACAAAAGCGACTTCGTATTGATCAATTAATTTGGAGCAAGAGGATTTTATTTGTTCAATCTCATCCTCTGATTCAAGATTAGCTTCATTAAGAGCTTTTTCAACCATGTCAACATAGTCAAAAATAGCATTTGCAGGCGTTATAAAATCCTGTTTGATCTGGGTCAGAACAATTTCTTCTGCGCCTTTCGATGTTTCTTTAGGAGTAAGCTTATCCATCGTTATGTATCTTCAAGTTTAAATGAGTCTATAAAAGCCGGTCGATGCATCAAATATCCCTGACCTAATTTACACCCTAGGTCTAACATCATTTTTTTATCATCCTCTGTCTCAATGCCTTCTCCGATCATCTCAAGCTGAAGGTCATGACAAACCTCAGAAACAAAACTAATAAGTCTGGCAGTCGACGGATCAGATGCATTAAAAGTAAAGTGCTTGTCGAGCTTTACTACGTCTATAGGCAAGTCTCTTACATATTTTAATGAAGCATAGCCTGCTCCAAAATCATCAAGCGCAATTTTAATTCCCTTATCTTTAAGGAGACTTAAGGACTCAGATGCAATGCTAATATCAGCCAGCTCAGCAGTTTCAGTTACCTCCAATCCAAATTCATTAGGAGCAAGCTGATGCTTTTCAACAAAATCTGTAAATATTGAGCAAAATTCAGGGTGCATAATCGTATGAGCAGAAACATTCAAATATAGAGTTGCATCCTTTAAACCAATCTGTTCTTTAATAGCTAAAAATTGCTCAAGTTGGACAAGCGATTCTAATACGACCAAAGAAAATAAACTTTCGCCTTCGATTTGCGGGATTATTTGATCGTTAGGTAGATAACCACCTTGGCCATCCTGCAGTCTTAAGAGCGCCTCGATTCCAGTGATTTCATTGGTTTCAAGATTAACTTGTTTTTGATAAGCGAGTTCGATTCTCTTGTGTTCTATGCAATCAATGGTTTGTCTCAATGCATCTAGACCAGATCGTGATGAGCATAATAGCTCAATAAGCATAAAACCATTGGAAATATCAACAGGAATCATATGCACACGGGTGCGCATTAAAAAATTGATGCCTCTAAGGGCAATTTCAATTGGAGTATCATAGTAAAGAGCAATTGAATCTAAATCACCAAAATTGTTTGTGATCTTCTCGTCTATTTTCACCACTGATAAGTCTTTGAGTGAATCTAAATTAAAAATATAATTGGCTGCAATATTTGCCCAAGCAATAGAGCCGTCAAGTTCATAAATAATATAGGGACTGGGGTGGTGCTGTAAGGACTTTGTTAAATAATTTAGCTCTTGATCAGATTGCATTTGGTTAACCGTATAATTTACTTTGTTTGATTTGCTC
>JADHNV010000050.1 GCA_016779285.1 SAR86 cluster bacterium | reverse complement strand
ATAAACCTACCAGGTATTGATTTGATCCTCTCAAGCACTGACTGCATTTTTTCCTTGAAGGGTTGCTCTCCATGAGCGATAACCAATAATGATTATTACTATGTAGATAGTAAATAAAAATGCTGTTGGCCAAAGATCTCTTGAAATAAATAGCACGATTGAAATTGAATCTATCACTAACCAATATATCCAATTTTCTAATAATTTTTTTGCAACCATGTAGGTTGCGACTACTGCTCCCCAAGCAACCAAAGCATCTAGAAATGGAAAAGCTGCATCAGAAAATGATTGAAGCAACAATGCTGATATAAAAGAAAATATTAGGATTAAAGAGATTGCAGAAAAATGCCTTGATTTACTCCAAGTGTTAACTACAAAAGGTAGCTTGTTACTTGCGGCTATTTTCCATTGAGACCAACCATAAAACCCCATAAATACATAAAAAATTTGCAGACAGGCCTCCATGTATAAGCTCGCTGAATGCATAATAAAAAAATATAGAATGGAGCTCATAATTCCACAAATCCAACATAAAATATTTTGTTTTACTGCCAAGACAAGGTAAAAGATTGCTAGGATAACTGCTGCTATCTCAATCCAATTTTGAACAAGATAGTTAAAAATCATATCTTACTGTCATGCCCACATGTCTTGGATCGCCATGTCTTTCATATAATGTATCTTTAAAATCAGGAGCCTCATTGCCAAAATAAAATCCCCTAACTGAATAATATTCATCAAAAATATTGCGAGCCCAAATTGAATATGTCCAACTTCTAATTGAATACTTATAGCTTATATTAGTTAATGAGTAGGGCTTTGATTGATTGTCATGGGAGTCAGAATAATAAAAACTGCTTTTACCCACTGTATCTAATGATAGAGATGCTCTGTCTGTTATGGACCAATTAATTCCATATGCATAACTTCTCTTAGGAGCATGAGCTTGAGCCCTACCTTCAAGATCAGGCCTAGATTTCCAGTTATTGATCTCCGTCTTTAATATTCCAAATCTTGAGAAGAAGTCAAAAGACTCTGTTAGCTCTAGATTAAAATCTAGCTCTAATCCCTTGTTGGTTCCCTCGGCAGCATTCTGGGTTAAAAAAGAAAAGGTATTTGGGTCTTTGGGATCCACTTGAGTTGAAATTAGCACCTGCTGATCTTGTCTATCGGAGTAAAAAATTACAGCTGAAACATTTATCCTCTCATCAAAGAATTTTGAGTTGAATCCAATTTCATAATTAGTTAAAAATTCTGGATCATAGTATAAATTCTTATTTTGAGAATCTGGTGCTAACCCAAGATTGAGATTAAAACCGCCTTGATTAAAACCTCTTGCAACACTAAAAAATATATTAGATCTGTTATTTAAATTTTTATTGAGAGAAGCCTTACCTCCTGACATATAATCTGAAGGATTAAATGATTCTCCGAATGAATCAGCATATTTAGATTCATAATTCTCCCATCTTGCTCCAAGAGTTAATTTAAGCGACTCGTCAAAAAAATAATCAAGATTACCAAAAAACGATAAATTACCTGAAGAAAATTTGCTTGTTGAGGAGGATTGACTGAAATAAGGGCCGAAGGGATCTAATGGGTCCCCATATGCTCCATCATCATTTTTAAAATTTTGTTCAGCAACATTGAAATAGCTAATCCCAATAACCCACTCAGTTTTTTTGCTAGAGATAAAATTAGTTCTATCTGAAACCAGCCTAAATTCTTGACTCCAAGTCTTTCTATTTCTGATAGTTTCTGAAAAATAATCATAAATATACGGAGCATGGGAAACTGGATTGCCCCAATCTGCATCGTAACTGATCTCAGCATCTGTATCAGTTATGCTGCTTAAACTTTGGAGCTCAAATGCATTAAATTTATGAAATATCTTTAGTCCATAAGCATTGGTTTTTTGCGAATCCATTCCTGGCCTATCTGAAAGGGTGTTAAGGCTGCCATCAATGCTCCATATATCTGCAGGATCATTTAGGTCTATTTGAGAAATAAGAAATTTAAGTTCCGTTTTATCAAAAATCTTCCAATTTACTTTTAATCGGTAGGTACTTTCATCTTTTTTAGAGGTGTTGGATTTATTTAAATATATATTCTTTCTAAATCCGTCTGAATAATCTTTTCTTAGGGTTAGTCTGTATGAAATATCCTCACTTATTGGAACCGGGCCTCCCCATGCAAGACCAATGTTTCTTGTGCCAAAAGAGCCTGAACTAACTTCACTGATTCCCTCAAATTGTTTAGTTGGCTCTTTTGTTTTTATATAAATTAAACCCGCCAGAGCATTGGAGCCTATTCTTGATCCCTGAGGACCTCTATGAACTTCGATTTGCTCTACATCAAAAGTTGTTGCAATGCCTCCTTGACCAGAGTAGTCAATATCATCAATTAAAAATCCTACAGCAGAATTTGGGGTTCTTTCGTATCCTGATCTCTCCCCAATGCCTCTGATTTGAAAATGTCTGGCTCTAGAATCGCTGGCAGCGAAATTAAGATTGGGAACCAAAAATGAAATATTTTCAAAATGTTTTGAAGGTTGAGATTCAAGCAATGCACTATTAAGGACCACAATGCTTGAGCTTTGTTCTAGCACCTTTGCATCACGCCAGCTGCCCTTTACAATTATTTCTTCAATATCATTAGATGATAAATCTATACTTGGTAGGACAAAAAAAGTTAATAAAAAGATATTTTTTTTGATGTGCATGCAATTCCTCCGCCATCATTGTATGGATCAGGTTCAAAGGGTTTCAATATTGATCTCAGGCAAAATAGCCACCCCTTTGCAATTACATTCATATTAATAAAAATAATCTATAAAAGATATGGCGCCGAGCAGAATTATGGATTTTTAGTTATGAATGGTGGGTCTGGGTGGACTCGAACCACCGACCTCACCCTTATCAGGGGTGCGCTCTAACCAAGCTGAGCTACAGACCCAATAAATTGGGAAAAGCGATTATAAACTAAACAATGGTCCGGGGAAACTAACTAATAAATTAATCTAGCTTGCCTTCATCTCTGAGTTTTTGTCGAATTTTTGTGGCACTTATTTCGGTTACAGAGCTATCAAATACCTCTTCTTCAAATGTATATCCAACTCCTCGACCGTAAGTAATATTGACTATGTTTGGTACCAACATAATTTCATACTCATGACCTCTTTTAAAACCATCTTTTAACAGACCAGCTTCAATATTTTGGCATACTTGATCCCAATCAAAAGGATTGTCATCTTGCCCAGCCCCGCCCGATGCTCCTTGCACATCTCGCACTTGAATTGCTACCTGACCAGTTTTTGCAACACATCTTTTAAATAAAGCTTGGTGGCCATCATGCCAAGGTTGCCACCTTCCGAGCATCTGCACTGTTGGTTTTTTCCAGTCAAACATTTTTTAAAATCTCCCTTGCAATATCATCATGATTGTTGTCATTCCATTCTGTAATGTGGAAGTCAACTTTATCAGGATCTTGGAAAAGCTTATTGGTATCTTCGTATCGTCCTTCTTTGATCGTGTCCATCCAAATGACTATATCCGCATTAAAATTTTCTCGTGTTTCTTTAGTCGGACATACGAAATCACATACAACATAACGACCATGAGATTTCTCAAAATCTGCAAAAGTCTTCATTCTCATGGACTGTCTCTGCCTTCCCTCGTCTGAAAAATCCCAATCATTTGACATTTTTCTGACTTGATCAGCGTTGTACCATGCAGCATTCAATAATGGAACTAATCTCTGAGTCAGGTAAGTTTTACCGCTGCCTGGCAGGCCCATAACTAATATTTTCATATATTTTAATTCTCAAATTATGATTTATTTTTTACAGACTCATACAGACTAAAAAATAAATAAAACAGAGGCATTAGTGTTGCATATTTTACAGTGGTTGTAGCAATTAAAAACCCTAATGACTCCTCAACCCCAATGAGGCCTCCAAGAAATCCAAAACCAAGCTGAATGCTCATAAAAATTGAAGTTAGGGCAAATAGTTTTGTCGCGACCTCTTCTGTAAGATTCCAAGACTCACCAAAAGAATCCATCACACCTTTATTTTCAAACATTATAAACAAAGGAAATAATCCAAGGCGGCCATACAAATAAAAACCTGGCAGAATTAACAATAAAAATCCTAATCCATAAGCAACAGAATGTAATAGATTAGACCAAAGAAGAGGAAAAAACTTCTTCAAGCCAAGAAAAAGAGCTTGATATGGACTCAATAATCGATCATTGGAAAGAGAGCGAAAAGCAGCCATACAGCCACCACTTAAAGCCACTGACAGAATAAGGGATGCAAGCACCAACAGAAAAACCTGGCCAGATATTTCACCAATAGCTTCCAGAATAGCTGTTTCTGAACTTGATTGAATATCTAAAGACATGATCAAACTAGCCAAGGCAACTTCAAGCGTCATAACTGGAAGGCACAAGATAAATAAGTACCCAATATTAGTAAGACAAAAGCTGATAGAAGATAAAAACTGTTTCATATTTATATACTCAATTCAAAAATAAAAATTAATAATACTAAAGGGTTATTTTTTTAAATTTTCTTTTTCCTACTTGATAAATAGCTGAGGTGTTAGAGGAAACAATATGTTTAGTATCAATTATTTTCTTCTCATCAATTCTCACAGCTCCCTGCTCAATCATCCTCATTGCCTCTGAGGTGCTGCTAGTCATTCCGCACTCTTTTAATAGATTGGCCAAAGGCATTGAATCTCCTGACATTGAAAAAGAAATCTCCTCTATGTTGTCTGGGATATTCTTTTTTTGAAATTGATTAATAAAATTTTCTTCTGCAAGATTTGCTGATTGCTCGTCATGAAAACGAGCTATTAGCTCTTTAGCCAAATCTATTTTTATGTCCCTAGGGTTTTTTCCTCTAGCTTGATCAACCTTGAGGGCCTTAATTTCATCAATAGATCTAAAACTTAATAACTCAAACCATCTCCACATTAACTCATCGGAGATAGACATAATTTTACCAAACATCTCATTGGGAGATTCATCTATGCCCACATAATTATCTAGTGATTTAGACATTTTATTTACTCCATCTAGACCCTCAAGAATGGGAACTGTAATGACAACCTGAGGCTCTTGACCATTCGCTCTTTGAAGCTCTCTGCCAACCAAAAGATTAAATTTTTGATCAGTGCCGCCGAGCTCAATATCTGCTTCCAGAGCGATAGAGTCATTCGCTTGAATCAATGGATATAAAAATTCATGTAGGGCTATAGTCTGATTAGACTTGTATCTTTTATTAAAATCATCGCGCTCAAGCATTCTGGCTAGATTGTATTGAGATGCAAGCTTTATAATCCCCTCTGCACCAAGTTTGTTGCTCCATTCAGAATTAAATCTTACATGAGTTAATTTTGGGTCTAAGATTTTAAAAACTTGTTTTTTATAGGATTTAGCATTTTCGTTTATTTCCTCTTGATTGAGAGCTGGTCTCGTCTTATTTTTTCCAGAGGGGTCGCCAATCATTCCAGTAAAATCACCTATCAAAAATACTATTTGATGGCCCAGTTGTTGAAAATGTCTTAATTTATTTAGGAGTACTGTATGCCCTAGGTGCAAATCTGGTGCGGTAGGATCAAAGCCTGCTTTAACAATAAGCTGCTTTTTTGATTTGAGTTTTGCTATTAACTCATCTTCGCTAATTAGCTCATCAATGCCTCGTTTGATTAAATTCAGATTTTCTTTCATGAGTAATCATTTATTATAGTATTTAATCGAGTAAATGTTTGAAATCTTATGACAGAACCAGCTAGCTCTCATTTTGTATTTAAGCCAATTATCAAAGGAATATCTATTCATGGAAGCGAAGAGCTATTTCCGGTTGGAAAAATTTACTGTGTTGGTAGAAATTATGCAGATCATGCAAAAGAGATGGGTGGCAAAGTAGATAAGGATCAACCATTTTTCTTTAGTAAGCCCCCTCAAGCTATAACTCAATTATCAAAGATTCCCTTTCCAACTCAAACAGATGAGCTTCATCACGAAGTTGAACTTGTTGTACTTTTAAAATCAAAATGCTCGAATATACCTCCATCACAAGTCAGCCAGCATATCTTTGGATATGCGGTTGGAGTTGATCTGACAAAGAGAGATCTGCAAGCTATTGCAAAAAAAGCTGGCAAACCTTGGGACTTAAGCAAGGGCTTCGATAATTCCGCACCAATCTCAAAAGCCCAAAAAAAAGAAGGTATTCTATTAGATAAAGGCAAAATATCTCTTAAAGTAAATGGGCAAATTAAACAATCCAGCAATCTCTCGAATATGGCTTGGAAAGTAGATGAGCTAATTAGTTGGCTATCAAGGTTTATAACTCTTAAGCCTGGCGATCTAATTTTTACCGGAACTCCAGCAGGAGTAAGCAAGCTGAATCCAGGTGATCAAGTTGAGGCAGAAATAGAGGATATTGGATCCTTATCATTTCAACTAATTGGGTAAATAAAGTAACTGTGAGCACCTATAAACCCAGCATAAAAACATTGCCTTTTATTTTTTTTGGGCTTTTGGGAGTCTTATTTATATATGATACTGGATTGGAGAAAGAAGAAATACCATCCGAGGTAATCTCAGAAACTATTTCTTTATCAGCTCAAAATATTCAAGGCATCCAAACAAAAAAAATTCATCTTGTACAAGAGGGAGAAAACCTTTCTGTAATATTTGAACAACAAAATGTACCGCTAAATCAAACATATCAAATATTCAGAAAAGATAAAAATAATGAAATAAAAAAGATACTTCCAAATGATAGGCTAGAATTTTTCTATCTAGATGAGGAATTGCAAAAAATTATTATTCATAAAGGACCTCTTTTGTTCTATCAAATGGATTTATTTCCAGGGGTAACAATCAAACGAATTGATAAAAAACCAGAGCTTATTCAATCCTTTAAAACAGGTGTTATAGAATCATCTTTTTACCTGGCTGGTTTAAAAAATGATATCCCAGAAAGTGTAATTATGGAT
>JADHNV010000049.1 GCA_016779285.1 SAR86 cluster bacterium | reverse complement strand
TAGAGGAAAATTTAACCAACATAAATATAAGACAACCATGTTCTAAGAAAGTTCATAATAATTTCATTTTAAATATCTTTGTTACATTTGTTGACTTTTTCATAAATGAAACATATTCTTAACTTAATTGTCACATATATGTAACAATTGTAACATGGAGAAATTATGAAAAATATCAATAAATCCTTGCTTATATCAATCTTTGGATTATCACTGTCGGCTTTCGCTGATAATGCTATATTTTCTAAAGCTCAAACTTTGTTAGAGAGCAAAGCTCCTGCAATATCTGTTGAATATGATTCGTCTTTGGTAGCAACTATCTGCCCTAAGGGCTCTTCTGGATGCTTTTCCTCAGCAGATGGCGGAAGGATTATTCTTTCATCAGAATTACCTGCACATCATCATGATGTTGTATTGTTTGGACTATTTGCAGACTATATTCAATATAATGACCATCGAGTCATCGACTCTAACTTTACCTGTGAGGTAAAAGTTAAATTTTTGCAAGATGAAGGCAAGAACCATTTAGCTAATCTTTATAAGGGTCAGTGTGACACACTATACAAAGGACAGATTTTAGTGTCCTTATAATCTTGCGATGATTAATTTAAAAGGCGCTCAAAGCGCCTTTTTTATGTATTAGAAAAAAATATAAATAATAAGCAATATAATATAGCCCCAATACCTAAGCCAAAACCCAAAGGAAGTTCTCGGTCTTTTTCCTTGTTAACTGCATATAGTAATAAAGTAATACTTGACCCAACTAACAGAATTGGTCCAATAGCTGAGGCACCAAAAATAGCTCCAATACCAGCTAGCAATAAGAAATCACCAGATCCAATTCCATCTCTCGATCTAATTAATTTATAGACTTCATTAATGCAGAATAGTAATCCATAGCCAAAAATTAATCCAAGCAAAGAATCCAGAGGAATCGTAAAAAAACCAGTTAAGATATTCAGGATTAATCCAGAGAGAACCAAAATAATGCTAAGAGGCTGAAATAAATGCATGGTTTGGAAATCTATTAATGATTGAACGTATAAGCACATTACTATCAAGATAACTACCCATGCTCTAGGGTCGCTTAATTGCATTGTATAAAATATAAATAAAACCAATGCAGCTATTAATATTTCATTAATCAAGTAGCTAGGGCTGATCCTTGCATTGCATGCCTGACATATCCCTTTGGTGGATATATATCCTATAAAAGGTATCAGCTGAAGTATGGTAAGTTTATTTTTGCATACCGGACAAAAGGATCGAGGCTTGAACAGGCTAATTCCAACATCTTCCAACGGAAGTCTGTAAATTAACATGGAAGCAAAACTTCCAAGACTACCACCCAGCACAATCAGCAACAAATTGGTTAAAATCAATTCCACTATTGATTAGTTATTTTTTACGAGAAATTAAAAAGCATACGATCAATAGACCGACCGTTGGAATTGCATAAAGAGTAATTATTAAAAGTTTATCCAGCATTAATTAAAGCCCTTTGGCGCTGGAATCAGGACGTCTTGTATCTCCAAAACCATAAAATAAGTTATTTTTTATCTCTATACTTTCTAATGCTGTTCCAGGTCCAGTCATAAAAATCTTTTGGCCGAAAGATTCAATTTTTCTAGCATGTTGGATATCAAAGCCTGTCTCTAGCATGAGAACATCTGGTTTCCACTGATGATGAATTCTGGGTGCAACAGTTGCATCGGAGATTTCCATTTTAAACACAAGAGTATTTAGTAAAAATTGAAGAACGGTTGTAATAATTCTAGAGCCACCTGGTGATCCAGTTGCGTAAATAGGCTTGCCATCTTGAAGAACTATGGTGGGTGTCATAGAGCTCAAAGGTCTCTTGTATGGTTCAATTTTATTTGCTTCTTCTCCAATCAATCCATATTGATTGGGCAATCCAGGGGCTGAAACAAAGTCATCCATCTCGTTGTTCATTAAAATTCCAGTTCCATCAACCACGACACCAGATCCAAAGCCTGAATTTAATGTGTAGGTGTTTGAAACAATGTTTCCATTTTTATCAGCAATAGAGAAGTGGGTAGTATCTAGACTCTCTTTTTCTAATGCAGACCCTGGAAAAATTTTTTCAGACGGCGTAATCGAATTAAGGTTAATTTTATTATATATTTTTTTTGCATATTCTTTGCTAGTCAGCAACTCAACCGGAACATCATAAAATTGAGGATCACCCAAGTATTTTGATCTATCAGCATATGCATACTTCATTGATTCTGTGAGTAATGCTGTATATGTTGGCGAGTTATGCCCCATCATATCTAAGTCAAAATTTTCTAAGATATTTAACATTTGAATAATATGGACACCACCAGAGGAGGGTGGCCCCATTGTGATTATCTCGTAATCCTTAAAATTACCATGAAGAGTGTCTCGCCAGATGGGACGATAATTTTTTAAATCTTTCTTGGTAATTAATCCGCCATTCTCTCTCATGAAAGCATCTATCTTCAAAGCTAACTCACCTTCATAAAAGCCTTTAACACCAGCAGCAGAAATTATTTTTAAGGTGTTAGCCAAATCGGGTTGCATGAGTTTTTGATGCATTTGTACCGGATAATTTGAGTAAAATATATTTTTAAAATTTTTATATTTTCCAAGTTTTTTATATCGCTTATTAAGTGCATCAGCCATAAATGGAGATACAAGGAAGCCCTCTTCAGCTAATTTTATTGCTGGAGCTAGTAATTTAGACCACGGCATGCTGCCAAATTTTTTGTGGACTTCCCACATCCCATAAACTGTTCCGGGAACTCCAATAGATAGGATCCCTTGCGTAGCTCTATTCCTATCTACCGATCCATCTAATGCAAGAAACATATCCTTGGTTGCTGCTTCAGGAGCTGTTTCTCTATAATCAATACTGTAGCTTTCTTTTGAATCTGCATCGAACATGACCATAAATCCACCACCACCTATATTGCCAGCTCTTGGCAAGACAACTGCCAAAGCAAAGGCAACTGCAATAGATGCATCATAGGCGTTACCGCCTTCCGCAAGGATTGCATGGCCAACATTTGTACCAAGATAATGCTGAGAAACCACCATGCCATTTTTACCAACTTCAGGATGGACTATCGCTTTTGAATTATAAAAAGAAGCTCCTAAATTTAATGAAGAAGCTAGAATCAGAGTTGCTAAGAGCCTCATTTTTAAGTAAGCAAACCTCCATCAACTCTCAAATCAATCCCATTAATATGTATCGCATCATCTGATGCTAAAAAAGCAATGGTGCTTGCTATATCATCTGGTGACCTATTTACACCATCGAGAGGCATAATTTTCTTTAACAATCTAGTATCAATATTTTTGGGCATTACCGGATTAGATGACATGGGTGTTTCAATTGATGCAGGACATACACAATTAATATTTAATCCCTCCATTCCATATTCGACAGCAAGTGTTTTTGAAAAAGCGCTGATCCCTCCTTTTGAAGCGCTATATGCAGCCGTCCATGCATGAGCGCCCAATGCTGCGGTAGAAGACACATTTACAATGGCGCCCTTAGATTTTAGCAATAGAGGCAGCGCATGTTTGCACATAAAAAAAGTTCCAGTTAAATTGATGTTTAGAATTTGATTCCAATTTTCTAATTCAACTTCATGGGAATTATCAAAACGAAGAATACCGGCAACATTAATTAGTGCATCAAGCTTCTTATGTTTTTCTTCTAAATCATCAAAAAACTGCTTGCTGCTATTTATCGATGAGATATCCAGCACATGCGCGGATGAGTTATTGTTACTCAACATATTTTTTGTTGCTTCAAGATCATCTGGGCTCTTATCTACAATCAGCAGATCTGCACCTTCAGAGTCGAGTCTCAAGGCTGTAGATCTACCAATGCCTGAGCCTGCACCAGTTATCACCACAATTTTATTTTTAAATCTGTGCATGTTTAAATTTCCTTTGCTAGGTTCTCTTGGGCATAAGATTTAGCCCATTTGTAGTTGGCTTTCCCATTTGGTGCTCTTTGCACCTCATCTGTAAAAATTATAGATTTAGGTAACTTGTATGCGGCTAAAATACTTCGAGTATCCTCAATCAATCCATTTGCCTCAATAATCTTATTATCCACCGTAGATACAACCGCAACAACCTTTTGTCCAAACCTTTTATCAGGCAATCCCACAACAAGACAGTCAAAAACATTACCATTTTTTTTCAATGCTTCTTCTACTTCTTCAGGGTAAATTTTTTCTCCTGCTGAGTTAATGCAGTTACTTCCTCGACCAAGAAGGGTGATACTTCCATCACTTTCAAGCTTTGCATAGTCTCCAGGAAAGCTATACCTAACTCCATTGACTTCTTTAAAAGTCTCAGCAGACTTTTTTTCATCTTTGTAGTACCCAACAGGAACAAGCCCTGAAGTTCCAAGAAGACCAATTTTATCTGATCCAGGCTCTAATATTTCTCCGTCATCAGCAAGGACTATTACACCAGGGTTTATCGAAAATTTTGCTGTTTCTGAAGGATTGTCTCTTGTGGTGACGGAGCTGCCTATTCCGCCTTCGGTTGAGCCCATGGTGTCCATTAATTTCATGTCATGATGCTTAAGCAAGCCATTTTTTACTTCTGCACTCCACATAACCCCGCTTGAAATGATTGCTTGAACAGAGCTTATATTGTATGAATTGCCGGCTTCTTTTGCTCTATCTAAAGCATCAAGCATTGGCCTAGCAAAAGCATCTCCAACAATAACAATGTTTGTAATATTCTTATCTTGAACCTGACTCCACAATTGATCAGGATCAAAGCTTAAATTGGGGGTGGTGATTACTGTTCCACCTAAAAGCAATGGAAGAAACGCACCTAACCACATCCCAGTTCCATGCATCAAAGGGCACCCAACCAAGCTTTTAATAAATTGATTATTAAGCTTAGAGGTTTCAATGGATTCCTGAAGATTATTGAGATCTTTTGGAACGTCGTATCCCATCGCTTTTAGTGTTTTAAATAAAAATACTAGAAATTCTCCTTGCTTATACATCACACCTTTCGGCATTCCCGTCGTTCCACCGGTATAAAGCATATAGATAGTTTCAGGATCTCTAGTTATTCTATCCATTGGAAAGCAATCCTTTAAGATTCGTTCATAATTGATGCATTGACTAAAGTTAGATTGATTTCCATCAGGGACTTCAATCCATGCTTTTACCTTTGGCAGAGATTTTGCAATCTTATTAATTCTTGAGCTGTAGCATGAGTGATAAAAAACCGCCTCAGCATCAGAATTATCTAACAAATAAATCAGCTCTTCTTCTACATAGCGATAGTTTACGTTTATGGGAATGCCCCCAATTTTAAAGATTGCATTTTGACTTATTAAATATTCATTGCTGTTATTTAAATATAGTCCTGCTTTAGAATTTGGGCCTAAGCCTGCACTAGATAGCGCAGAAGCAACTTGGCTAGACCGCAGATCATAATCTTTCCAAGAAACAACATTTTCTCCACATATTAGAGCATCATTTTCAGGCACCAAATCTGCAACCATTTCCCACACTGAGGCAAAATCTAAATTCATAGTTAGTCTCTTTTTCTTAAGCTTTGGCCTATTCTTCTTCCAGAAAAAATACAATCAGCAATTGAAAGTCCAGATACATATATATTGGAACAAATGCCAACAGCCGTTCTTCCAGCTGCATAAAGCCCTTTAATTTCTTGATTATTTTGATTTAGCACTTCCCCGGTTTCCTCATTTACCACAAGCCCTCCAAGAGTTAAAGTTGTTAAAGGAGCCAGTTTTGAATCGATTGAAATATCCATAATATGAAAGGGGCCATTTAGCTCCTTTACATCAGCTGGCGCCTTACCAAATTCACATGATGATTGTGATCTAGCTGCCTTATTGTATTTCTCAACTTCTTCGGCAATTGCATCTGCTGGTAGGTTATAAACATTAGCTAAATCTATTAAATTACTTCTCTTTCTTGCATTGAAATACATGAGCATCCTTGCCATATCTCGTTGGAAGGGAAGAGCCTCTTTAGATTGTTTTTTTGCATCACACAACAAGCTTTCATCAACTATTAAGTAGGCTTTGCCACCATTATTCTCACACATAGCATCTCCCAGAGTTGCTCCATAAACCATCTCATTACAAAATCTTCGTCCTTCACCATTAACCACTATTCCTTGTGCAAATGCTAATGGAGGATTTAAAAATCTCCAGGCTGTTACTCGTTCCATGTGATCAGTTTTTCCACCAACGCTTTGCCCAAGACGAATCCCTGAGCCTTGATCATTCGGGGTACCTAGAGGCATTCCATTATAATATTTAGGCGCATACTCTTTGACCATAGAACGGTTAAAGATAAACCCTCCTGTTGAGAGACAGATCCCCATCTTAGCCTTGATATATTTTACTTCTCTATGGCTTTGCTCAATTTTCCGTGCTCTTTTGATGAATAGACCGCCAATTATTTGCAATAAATTTGAGCCTGGGTAAGAGGGCGGAAGAAGCATCTGTAGCATTTCTCCACGAGAAGTTAATGATTTGTGTTTTTGAGCTAATTTTCCTGATGGCAACATCAGCACTTTCATCCCAACCACTCTTCCTTCAGAGGTTATGATAAGCGAGCGTGCTTCAGTTTGAGAAAAAATTTTTAAACCTTTTTTTATTGCAGATTTTTTTAGGGGATAATAAATTGTTCCCCCGACACCAATTGGCCTAAATGGACCTTCTTCAAAACCTCTGTGCCCCCTTGGAGCAGGTTCTGCATTTTCCATATAACTTGGCACCATTGAGTTATCTGAATGATATAAAAAATATCCAGCTCCTGGATAACTGGTTTTAATCTTGTAATATGAAGGGTCAAACTGAACTCCATTGTCCATAAGCCATTGTGTATTTTCAGCAGAAGTATCACAAAATTTTCTTAAAGTAGATTCTTTTACAATATCACCAGTTTCTTGAATCAGATAATTGAACATATTCTCTGGAGAGTCTTTTACGCCTGCAGCAACTTGGATCGGTGTTCCGCCGCCTGCATAAAAGACACCCCCGCTTTTAGCAGTAGCCCCACCGCCACTTGTTTTATCAACCCCTATAACAGTTAGGTTTTGATCGAGGGCTTCATTTGCAGCCGCAATGCCAGCACCCCCCAAACCCGCAACAACAAGATCAGC
>JADHNV010000048.1 GCA_016779285.1 SAR86 cluster bacterium | reverse complement strand
TGCATGGATTTAACTATCAATATTATCCTGCTACTTACAGGAATCACTATCCTTGTTTGGGGAGCAAATAAATTTGTTGATCATGCATCTGTTTTAGCTAAACATTTAGGCGTGAGCGACCTTGTCATTGGGTTAACGCTTATTGCTGCTGGAACCTCCGCGCCTGAAGTATTTGTTGGAATCTCCGCTGTCTTAAATGGCAATGAAGACATTGCACTTGGAACTGCTATTGGTTCAAATATTTCGAATATTGCCCTAATTTTTGGCGTCTCTTGTCTCTACTTAAATTCAGCTTCTAAAACCCACTTATGGAATTTGCTGCCTTTTGGGCTAACAGTATTGTTGCTTGGATTAGCTTTGATGGATGGCATTATCTCTTTAAGAGAAAGCTGGGGTTTTGTTGGTTTATTTATGTTGTTTATGTATATCCTCCTGAAAACAGATGGCGTTCCTGATGAGGGAGACTCTGAAACATCTGAATTCATAAAAAGTTTATTGCTATCAATGGTAGGCCTAGTTGGTTTAGTGGCAGGTGCAAATATCTCTATTGTCTATGCAGAAAGCACAGCTATATTATTGGGAGTATCAGAACTGGTCGTTGGTTTAACTATTATCGCTTTAGGCACGAGCCTACCTGAGTTAGCTGCTTCAGTTGCGGCATTAAAAAAAGGCAAACACCAAATGGTAGTTGGTAACATTATTGGATCTAATGTTTTAAATTTAGTCTTTGTTATTCCAATTATTGGATTTTTTGGATCTGTTCAACTCAGTCCAATCGTCATGGAAAGAGATTTCAGCGTCCTTGCAATTCTGAGCTTGGCCTTTATTTTATTAGCAGTTGCATTAACTAAATTAAAATTCAATAAAAGCATGTATGTGGTCGCTGGAATAATTTTAATTAGTAGCTACAGTCTCTACATTGCTACTCTTGCTGGGATTGTATAAAAATTTCATATACAAAAAGAAGGATATCGACAAGATAAAGGTAGCCACTTCAAAAATAAAAAAAGTATTATAAAAAGTTGGCGTGCTTGGAATTAATGCAAAGAGATATCTGCCAAGTGCAATGCTAAAAGTTAAAAAGGCTAGCAAAGATAATACAAACGCAGTTATTCCTCTGCTAAATAGACCCAGAAAGCACAACAACCCTATAATCAAATTGATGCCGCCATATAGTCCTGCCACTTCTGAATAACCAATTGTATCCGAGACTTTTAAGCCAACAGCGTCCATAAATGAAGGGATTTCATAACTAAGTTCAAGCGCGTCTTTGACTGGATCAATGATTGCCCAAGCACCAATACCGAAGTATAAAACTCCATAAGTGATCAGAAAGATTCTAATAATCCAAATCATTGTATTTCCTAAAAAATTTCGTTCTTTCTGTTATTGTGACCTGTCTTTGCAACAAAGCAAATACAGCAGCATATTAAAAACATTATAATGGAGTCTTGAGTTAAAGGCAGAAAAGTTATAAAGCCAATAATATGGGAAATTATTAGCGATACACTGATTACATATATTGGCCAAAGAGGAGAAGTGGGATTTTTACCAGCAAAAAATCTATAAATAAAATAATTTAATGTCAGAAAAAAAGCTGGCAGCAAAACCCTTGCCCTGTATTCTTCCATTTGATCTTGACTAAACTCACTAGCAAGAAATGAAATTGGTAACTGATCATAAAAGAATAGAAGAATAATTATTCGCACCGACGCCCACAATGCGACACATATCAATGAATATTTGATTAACCTGTTCATTCATATAATGAAATATACTCTTCTATAATAGAATACACTCTAGAGATCAAAAGATAAATTTTTAAAAGCTGTTAAAAAATGAACATATCTTTAAATTTAAATGAAAACCCCTCCAACCCTCATCCAGAGCCTTTTTTAGGCATTAAGGTTTCATTGGCAGAAATTCAGGAATTTATTCAACAAACCATTAAGCTAAATAAACAACCCATAATAATATTTGGTGCTAATTGGTGTCCTGATGCTAGATTATTGGAGGGTGTATTACTTCTGCCATCTGTAAAAAAATTTCTTAAAACAAATGCGTGTGTGCTTCATATTGATGTCGGTAACTATGAAATTAACACTGAATTATTCAATTTCTTTGATGAAAATATTAAAGAAGGTATCCCAAGGATCTTTATTATGGACAGGCAAGGTAGGGTTCTAAATTTGCATGAGAATGACAAAATGCGAAAAGCAAGAGAGCTCACCTCACAAGATATTTTTAATTATTTGCAACAATTTATTGTTGCAGCTTAATTAATACCGAAAATGTTTGATCTTGTCTCTACTATTTTTTAGATCTGTCATTGCATGAATGCCAATTTCTAAATGCTGCTTTGCCCATTTGGATGTAACGGCCTGATCGGATTTTTCTGTCTTAACTCCATCAGGTGTCACGGGAACATCTGAAACCAAAAGCAAGGCTCCCCGAGGGATCTCATTGTAATGGCCTACTATAAATATAGTAGCAACTTCCATATCGATGCCAATAGCCGTTGTTTTTTTTAGTTTCTTCAAGAATGTTTTGTCATGCTCCCAAACTCTTCTATTGGTTGTATAAATCACTCCGGTTCGATAATCAGTTCCAGCATCTAATATTTTATCGGAAACAAACTTGTGTAATTTAAACGAAGGTAAAGCAGGCACTTCTGGTGGAAAATAATCATTTGAAGTTCCGTCACCCCTGATGGCTGCTATAGGCAGAATAAGATTCCCAATTTCAGATGAATCTTTTAATCCGCCACATTTCCCTAAAAACAAAACACCTTTTGGTTTTCTTGCAACCAACAAATCCATAATTGTCGCAGCGTTGGGTGAACCTATCCCAAAATTAATAATACTTAAGCCCTCAGAATTGGTGCTGGAGGACATAGGTCGATTTTCACCTTGCACATCAGAATTAAACCTATCTGCGAACTGAACAACATAATCCTGAAAATTAGTTAGAAGGATGTAATCGCCAAAATCATCAACAGGCATACCTGTATATCTGGGTAGCCAGTCTTTAGCTATATCATATTTGTTATCCATGGTTCATTATAAACCAAAGAGGATAATAAATTGTCTTTATTGCTCTGCTGCGCTTGCCAGACCAGTTAAAACTGTTTGATGTTTTATGTATTCATGAATCTGTTGAGCTTGCTCTAAATTAAGAACATCTTTGAATGAGGCCATCCCGCTTCCGTGGATTCCACCCAGAACGTTTCCTAAAAATGAAGCATGACCTTGGGCATCTAGCATCCTTAGATCGGGCAAAACTCCACCACCAATAACTCCTGCTCCATGACAGAATTGACAATGTTCATGATACTCATACTCACCTCGAGCAATCACCATA
Source organism: SAR86 cluster bacterium (assembly GCA_016779285.1). Lineage (GTDB taxonomy): Bacteria > Pseudomonadota > Gammaproteobacteria > Magnimaribacterales > D2472 > D2472. The sequence goes on along the minus strand of JADHNV010000048.1, from coordinate 3,961 downwards.
GCATCTGAATTTAGCTCAAAAATGGTAGGATTCAATTGAGCTATTGTTGCCACTGGCTCCTCAAGTTGAGCCCCGCCTATTTCAAAAATCATCATTCTTCCATCTCTAGACGGATTTTCATTTGGTGATTCTAACCCCCCAGTAAGCGCGTAAGCACCTCCATAGCCAACTTGAACTGCGATGTATTGCTTGCCGTCAATCTTATAGGTGATTGGAGGAGCTACGATCCCTTGTCCAGTGTCGACACTCCATAGCAGTTCGCCGGAGTCTGCTGCATAAGCCACAAACCTTCCATCTGATGTACCTTGAAAAACTAAATTTCCACCAGTTGAAAGAACACCGCCACTCCATGGTCTTTTATATTGAGCTCGCCAAACCTCTTTTTGCTCTATTGGGTCCCATGCAAGCAAATAGCCAACCGTTGCAGCATCAACCATAGCCAACACATCTGGATCTTTTGGAAGGTAACTCATTTCAATCTGATTGGCTAAATTCCAAGTGCGTGGATTGTATTCAAACTCATTATCTGTTGAATAGATAAATATTGTTTCTTGAGCTGGGATGTAAACCAGTCCTGTGCTTGGGCTGTAAGACATGGGGTGCCAATTGTGACCCCCTAGAGGCCCAGGTGTTGTTAACGCTGGTTGTAGTTGATGATTAGTTGCCTTAATCTCTACAGGTCTTCCAGTTTCTGGATCTACATGAGATGCCCAATTTGTTGGTACAAAATTATCTGCTGAAATAAACTCCCCCGATATTCTGTCAATTACATAGAAAAAACCATTTTTTGGGGCCTGCATAATGACTTTTCTGTTCTCGCCATTGATCTCCATATCGGCAAGGATCATGTGTTGAGTGGCGGTATAGTCCCAGCTATCTCCTGGAGTGGTTTGATAGTGCCAAACATATTCTCCATTATCTGGATTAATTGCAACAATAGATGAGAGATATAAATTATCTCCGCCGCCAGGACTTCGGACATACCTATTCCACGGAGAACCATTGCCAGTTCCTATATAGAGAAGATTTAATTCAGGATCATATGCCATAGAATCCCAAACTGTTCCTCCACCACCAATTTCCCACCATTTTCCTCCAGACCAAGTTTCAGCTGCTTTTGCCAAAGCCTCAGATTCGAAAGGTTCATCTGGATTTCCAGGAACAGTAAAAAATCTCCAGAGCATTGCACCATCTTGAACATCATAGGCAGAAATATAGCCCCTGACTCCAAATTCACCGCCGCCATTTCCAATGATAATTTTTCCATCTATGATTCTTGGTGCGCCTGTAATTGTGTAGGGTTTTGATTTATCAATGGTCAAAACATCCCAGTTAACTGCTCCAGAATATTTATCAAGTGAAATTAGACGGCCATCAATTGTTGCAAAAACAACTTGATCACCCCACACAGCAACACCTCTATTCACCACATCACAACAAGCATTTCTTGCCCAATCTTTATCAGCCTTAGGGTCAAATGACCAAATTTGTTTTCCAGTTTTTGCGTCTAATGCAAACACCACACTCCAAGGAGCAGTAATAAACATCATCCCATCAACCACGATAGGAGTGGTTTCATGTCCACGATTCGTACCTGTTTCAAATGACCATGCGAGGCCAAGTTCATGGACATTTGAATCATTGATATCCCCTAGGGGGCTAAATCTTGATTCATCATAAGTTCTACCATGTAAAAGCCAGGACTCATTTTCAGCATCTGCATTGAGAACCCTAGAGGTATAGGAATGATTTTCAGCACAAGAAAAAATAAATAAAGCTGAGAAAAGCAAAAATGATAAATGTTTCATAGCCCTAATAATAACAAAGGTGACTGAAATATACATCAATTGGTAGGGATGGAGGGAGTCGAACCCCCACGCCTTTCGGCACTTGGTTCTAAGCCAAGCGTGTCTACCAGTTCCACCACATCCCCAGAAAGAGAAAGAATTATATTACAGAATTAGTAAATGTTAAGAAGATTTAATCTAATTGACAAAAAACTAGGAGTAAGGAATTTCATTTTTTCTTTTTCTATGAATCATGACAAGAACTATTGCTAGAAATACTTCGCCAAAAAATACAAAGAGCCCAAATGAATTCAAGCCCTCATAGAAAAAACTCACAAGCCTGCCAATGGCAATAAAGCCCATAATGTACGCGATGGTTTGCGCGATAGAGACGGAGCTAAAAGAATATATATAACGAACTAATAAGTAGCCATAAGCTAAAAAAGAGCCTGCAAAAAGAGATCTAAATTCAGACGCAGTTTCTGGGTTAGTTGCAACCACAGGAATAAAGCCTAAATCACTTAAGTCAGGCTTAAACATCACATAAGAGCCAATTGCGAGCAAGCAGGCTGCTGAAAAAAGAATACTCGCTTTTAACATCTACAAAACTCCCAGCACAAATAAAGCTAGGAAAAATGCCACTACTCCCATTGCTAACCAAAAATATAGTTCTTTGGTGTTATTAAAACGATAAGCATTAATGGCAAGACCCCAGCAATAAAGTGGAGCCAAAGTGATAATGATTGAGCTGATTAATATAGCTATAGGTATAAAGGCTAAGACCAGAAATAATTGAAGTGCTAATTTATTCATAACCTAATGGAACATGTTTTTAAAGGGTGTGTCAAATATCCTGAGAATTTTCTAACCAAATTGGAGAAGTCCATGCTCTTTCTTGGATAAATTTTGGGATATTACTGTCGTTTTTATCCTCACAGTATTTTGGATTTTTCAAACAAAGATCATGAGACCAACGACAAGATTTATTTGCTATAACTCTGACATAGTAATAAGCCTCATCGCCTTTTTTAAAGTTAGGGTCCTCCCAAACAGCACACATTGACCGAACGCCTTGGCCAAGAACCTTGCAAGAATCTATGTCTAAGCTGGTAGGAGTATTTGATTTTATGTCATGAATGGAGGTTTTAACTTCTCCATCTTTTAGAACACCTTTGATGATCTGAAGTTTTTCAATATATTGATCATCTATAGAAAGGTCTGCCGTGGCAGAGATAAAAAGCCTAGCCTTAGATAAATTATTTGATTCCAATGTGGCTCCCATGGGAACACCATGCTCGTATGAAGAAGCGATTGAGTTTTGTTGATTGCAAAGATCAAGGTCTAGGCCATCTCCAAGAAAGAACCTTACTAAAAATCTAGGACCTGAGGTTCCATAAACTTCTTTTCTTTGCAAAGCGTTAAAGATTGCTGTTCTGCTATTTTCTTCAGCCCACACAACAGCCAGGCCACCGGGATTGAATTCTATATCATCAGGTAAACCTTCAGGAATACTTGTTCTAAATGACTTACCAGCACCTCCACCGCCTTGAAAATTAGTCTCATCAACTGCACCAGGAGTTCCGTAATGAGTATCGGTGCTGCCAATAAAACCTAACTTGAATGGGTTAATGTTTTGCTCTGATTGAATTACCAATCCAGCATTTAAAGCATCTCTTACAAAGCTAGACTTAGGAGGCGGAGAATAATCACTTCGAAATTTTGATCTAAAATCTTTGTAAGGTAATTGCTCAAAGCTACATAGGGGATCTTCAGAGTTTATTGCACACTCAGAACTTCCCTTGTGTTGAAAAATTTCAATTATTGGCTCTCTAAGATTTTGAATCAGTATTTCATCTTGATTAGGTTTTTCAAACATAAAGCCATTGCTTAAATTGGAATTATGCGGAATCACTATATAGTTACAATCATTAATACACTCTTGATCAAGCTGACTCCATAATTCTTCTCTGGTTGGAGCCTCATAAAAACTTACGGGCTGATGAGGCACGTTGGATGTTTCAAATATAATATTTCTGTGAAGATTGCTTCCTGAATATGCTGCACCTGTCCATTCATAGCCCACAAAGGTTGAAAATGTGCAATTCTCAGATCGATCATAATGAGTTTCAGCTGCTTGAAGAGTTTCTTGCCATGGCACCTGAGCAGCTTCCTTG
>JADHNV010000047.1 GCA_016779285.1 SAR86 cluster bacterium | reverse complement strand
GCCAAAACATTAATCTCGATGGAGATGAGGTCACTTCATTGAATTGCTCAAGTGAAGATATATCAGGAGTTGGGAAAGCAGAAATGAGTATGTAATTTAAACATATTCCAGCTATAACACTATAAAAGGAAAGAATTAAAATTCCTGAAACCAAACCACCCCAACCTACCGCTTGCCACTTGCTTGTTTGCCCTGAATCTAGGGCTGCTATCCTCATCGCGTTTACTGGGCTTTTTCTAGCGCGCCTGCCGATCATTATTTCAGCCATCATTATTGGCAACCCAACAGCTAAAATGCATAGAAGATAGATTAATACAAAGGCTCCTCCACCCTCGGTCCCTGCTTTATAAGGAAAGCCCCAAATATTTCCTAAGCCGACAGCAGATCCTGCGGCTGCAAGCACAAATGTCCACTTTCCTACCCAGGAAACAGTTTCATTAATTTTTGAAGAAGTATTTACATTCATATTTTTAGATGTAGGGATTATATAAATATGCTAAAGAAGTTATGCAGCATATTGTAACCAAGTTTGTTATTAAATTTCTTGCATTCGCATATTTAATGTTTGCTTGAAAATATGTACTGTATTTTTTTTCAAAAGCTAGAAAGGCATGCAAGGAAAAAATTAATACAATCAAACTGACCGATAGGTTAATAAAAGTTAGCAGACAAATCCCAAGACCTAACAAAGAGAACCCAATTGCAAGCCAAAGGTTTTTTGGTGAAGCATACTCTTTATCCCACCCCCAAATAGTGCCACCCAAAAATGCAACCACAATCCCTCCATAAATAGCTAATGTCTCAATTGAATATATCGCTATGGTTGGGTTAAAAATCCAAGGCATTAGAGACAAAAAAACAAATAAAGATAAGCCCCAGTAAATCAAAGTCACTTTAGTCTTTTCCATTGATCCCCTCAAGATTTGCAAATAGTTTGAACAGATTCATAATTGTGATACTAATTATGAATATGAAAAACAATAATATCATCGTCAAGAATAAAAATGCGGCAAGAAATTATCATCTATCTGATAAATTCCAAGCTGGATTAGTTTTAGAAGGTTGGGAAGTCAAAGGTTTAAGAAATGGCAAGGTAGATGTTAAAGACTCATATGTGACCTTAAAAAATAATGAAGCTTGGGTTATAGGGCTAAAAATTGATCCCCCAGCTTCTTTAAAAAATGAACATATTGACCCAACAAGATCCAGAAAGCTCTTATTAAATAAAAGAGAAATTAATAATATCCTTGAAGCTATTAGCCAGCAGGGTCTCACATGCGTACTCACATCAATTTATTGGAAAGACAATAAAATCAAATGTGATATTGCTATAGGAAAAGGAAAGAAAACCTATGATCAAAGAGAGGATGTAAAGCAAAGAGATTGGAATAGAGAAAAACAAAGAATTTTAAAAAATTCAAATCGTTAATCATTTTCATATATAATCGTTCACCCCATGGGGGCGAATTGGGTTCGACGTTTTTATTGGATTCCAAAGCGCATGCCAAGATTGTGGTAACTCTTGTAAAACATACTACAAAAAAATTAGTTGCAGAAAACGACAACTACGCTTTAGCCGCTTAATTGGCTAACCAATGCAAGAATTGTCTATGGTTTGAAGCATTGGCAAAATACATAGTCTAGTTTTGCTGTGGAGTCTTAACACAGTAACGCGAAAATTAATTTAGACTAGCCTTTAATACCCTGCTCTTCGGGTCATTAAGGTGAAACATAATGAACGAGCTAAGCATGTAGAAGTCAGGTTGAAGAACTAACGGACGCGGGTTCAATTCCCGCCGCCTCCACCATATTTATTTCAATACAGTTCTACTCTTAAATGGTTAGAGATAAATAAAAGTAGACAGATTAATTTAAGATCATTAAACTAGCGCATCTAATATTTAAAGATATGGCTAACAGTAAACAATCAATTAAAAGAGCTCGTCAGAATGCTGATAGATATATACTTAAGCATTCTCAAAGATCTCAAGCAAGAACAGCTGTCAAAGCTGTTCGTAATGCTATAGCTGAAAACAATAAGGAATCAGCAACTGAATTATTAAAAACCGCTCAAAAAGTATTAGATTCAACTGCTGCAAAGAAAGTGATACACAAAAATGCTGCTGCTAGAACCAAAAGTCGACTTGTCAAAGCAGTAAAAGCGCTTAGCTAAGCATTACTCTCTGACATCTTGTTGGCTATCATACCCAACAAAGTTCGTGTTTCATCACCAGTAAAACCAGAAATAGTAACTACCCCTTCATTGCTAATATCTAATGCAGACATCTTATTCTGGACAAGATCGATAAGCTGATTTTGCATTCCCTCTTCAAGGGTATCTTTTTTATTGATAGCAACCCAAATGCTTTTATCTAATAAGCCAGGATCATATCTTTTTAGTTCATTAATTAGAATAGCAAGTTGTTCTTCAACTGAACTCTCTAAATTTTGTGGATCAAGCAAGATCAGCAAATGACCTGTCCTAGAAATATGTTTTAAAAAGTTCAAACCCAAACCTGCTCCTTCAGATGCACCTTCAATTAGTCCAGGAATATCAGCAATAATAAAAGAGGTATCATGAATTTGAACAGTTCCTAGATTTGGACGAAGGGTAGTAAAGGGATAATCACCAATCTTAGGTCGAGCTGCAGAAACGCTGTTTAAAAAAGTGGATTTGCCAGCATTAGGAAATCCAACCAAACCTACATCTGCAAGAGAGCGTAACTCTAGCCTAATTGAAAATTCATCACCGGGCCAGCCCGGAGTATGTCGCCTGGGCGCCTGATTAGTGCTAGATTTAAATCTAAAGTTTCCTGCTCCACCCTGGCCCCCTTTAGCTACAAGATAATCAGTATTTTCATCACAACAGTCATAAAGGAGTTGATTAGATATAGAATCGAAAATCACAGTGCCCTTTGGAACCATAACTACTAGGTCTTCTGCATCTTGTCCAGTTTTCTTATTGCCGGCCCCTGACTGACCATTTTTAGCAATCAAGTATTTTTGATTTCGAAAATGCACCAAAGTGTTGAGATTGGAATCGACACGAAAGATGATATCTCCACCTTTGCCGCCATCCCCACCATCAGGGCCACCGCGTGGTATGAATTTTTCTCTTCTAAAACTTGTACATCCTGCGCCACCGTTTCCAGCCCTTGCTTCTAGCAGAGCTTCATCGATGAAGTTCATGATTTACTGGGAGATGACGTTAACTGTCTTTTTTTGCTTGATGCCTTTGTAAGTGAATTGCACTTGACCAGCTGAGGTGGCAAATAAAGTGTGATCTTTGCCCATACCAACATTTTCACCTGGATGGGTATTAGTACCGCGTTGACGAATTATAATTTCACCAGGTTTAACTATTTGTCCACCAAAACGCTTTACACCAAGTCTCTTGGAGTTTGAATCTCTTCCGTTTTTACTGGAACCACCTGCTTTCTTATGCGCCATTGCTATTTACCTAAGTTAATTTCTTTGATTTTAATTTGAGTATATCTTTGTCTATGACCAATTTTTCTCATGCTATGCTTTCTTCTTCGAAATCTAAGAATTGAAACTTTTTCGCCCTTGACCTCTTCAACCACCTCTGCAACCACTTTTGCATTTTCTATGTATGGTTGCCCAATCTTCACATCATCCCCATCAACGTAAAGCATTACATTTTCAAAAGCATGCTCACTCCCTGATTCATCTGGCATAAGGTCAACTTCTAGGACTTGACCTAGCTCGACTTTATGTTGTTTTCCGCCTGCTTCTATTACTGCGTACATAGTTCTCTCTAAAGGTGGCAAAATATACGCTTTCTATAAGAAATTATCAATACTTATGTATAATTTTTAACTTCTAATAACTAATAATGTACATACTTAAAAAAACTACAGAAGCTGAGCTTAATAGAGTACAAGTTAATATTGCAAAAGAGCTTGCCAGTGAAAAAATCATTCAAGAACTTTATGAGTATATTTTTAGTACCCGTGGAAAAAAAACTAGGGCACTGTTATGTTTGCTTGCCTCTAAATCTTCAAAAATTAAATCAAATAAAAGAGTTGCTTTAGCAAGCGTCATTGAGCTTTTGCATACTGCAACATTAGTTCATGATGATGTTGTGGATGAATCAAAGCGCAGACGAGGCATGCAGTCTGTTAATCAAGTATGGACAAACTCACACAGCGTCCTAATAGGTGATTTTATATATTCAAAAGCCTTTATTTTGATGGTAAAGCTAAATATCTCATCTATTTTAGACGAATTGGCAAATGCTACTAACGATATTGCTAGGGGCGAAATTATTCAATTATCTCTCTTTGAAAAAAAACAATGCATCACACTGGATGACCTGTTAAAAATTAGTTATTTAAAGACAGGCAGGCTTTTTGAAGCATCAGCAAAAACTGGAGCGATGCTTGCAAGCAACTCAAAAAAAGAAATTAAAATATTTGGTCTGTTAGGTAAAGCGCTTGGTACCGCTTTTCAAATTAAGGATGATATTTTAGATTATGAAAGCAGGCTTGATACAGGAAAGACTCCTCTTAAAGATTTTAGAGAAGGCAAAATAACATTTCCACTATATTTTGCTTTGCAAAATGCTAGTACAAAAGATAAGAATTTTCTCCTGAAAAAATTAGGTCAACCCAGACTGTTAAAAAAAGATATAAAACTCATCCATCAATTAATACAAACTAATGAAACGCAAAAAGAATTAAGCGGCTTAATGAATAAATACACAAATGAAACTCTTAAGTATCTGAATCAATTAAAGCATCATCCCTGCTACAATGAACTGTTATACTTAATTAATATTTCTCATATAAGAAAAATATGACATTCATTCCTGCATCAAGCTATTCAAAGGAAGACTTAGTTTCCTGTGGTAACGGGAACTTATTTGGACCCAATAATGGACGTCTACCAGCCGATGAGATGTTAATGTTTGATTCAATTGATCAAATTGATAAGGTTTCAGGAAAATATTCTAAAGGCAAAATTATTGCTCATCTCAATATAGTCGAGAGCTTATGGTTTTTTAATGTTCATTTTAAATCTGATCCAGTCATGCCCGGATGCCTTGGTTTGGATGCTATGTGGCAATTATTAGGCTTCTATCTATGTTGGCTTGAGTTACCCGGATACGGAAGAGCTCTCGGCTCAGATAAAGTCAAGTTTTTTGGTCAAGTTACGCCCAATGCAAAAATTGTAAGGTATGAAATAGATATAAAACGAGTTATTAACAGAGGTTCAGTTGTTGGATTTGCTGACGGAAATATGTTTGTTGATGATCGTCACGTTTATTCAGCAGATGGATTGAGAGTCGGACTGTTTAGAGATACCAGCAAATTCTAATGAAGAATGTTGTTGTAACCGGCTTAGGAATTGTTTCCTGTATTGGCTCTAATGTCCAACAGACACTGGAAAGTCTCAAGAAAGGAAGATCTGGAATTTCAAAGAATTCAACGTATGAAGAAATGGGTTTTAGAAGCCATGTTTCTGGATCAATAAATATCAATTTATTTGAATTGATTGACAGGAAGATTCTGCGTTTTATGAGTGAAGCCTCTGGATTTGGATATTTAGCTGCGCAAGAGGCGCTGCTCAATGCGTCTATAAATCTTGAGGAGATGGCCCCAGAAAGAGTTGGAATAGTTGCTGGTTCAGGCGGTGCATCTTCTGCTGCTCAAATAGAAGCATCTGACATTGCAAGAGCGAGGGGACCCAAAAGAATTGGCCCTTATGCTGTTACCAAAACAATGGGGAGTACTGTTTCTGCTATTCTGGGGACTACTCTCAAGCTTCAAGGGGTAAACTACTCTATATCATCAGCCTGTTCAACGAGCGCACATTGCATTGGTCATGCTGCAGAACTCATTCAACTAGGGAAACAAGATATTATTATTGCCGGTGGTGCGGAGCAAGAGCATTGGACCTCATCATCAATGTTTGATGCAATGGGTGCCTTATCCTCACAATATAATCATTCACCTGAAAAAGCCTCTAGACCTTTTGATCTAGATAGAGATGGTTTTGTAATTGCCGGTGGCGCTGGAATGCTTGTCCTGGAAGAGGAAGAGCATGCCATTAAGCGGAATGCTCCCATTATCGCCAGACTGCAAGGCTATTGCGCAAACTCTGATGGATTTGACATGGTGACACCATCAGGAGATGGAGCAGCTAGGTGCATGAGTGAGGCAATGAAGATGCATGGATCAGATATAGATTACATAAATGCGCATGGCACAAGCACCCCTGTTGGAGATCTTGCTGAGCTTAACGCAATAAAAAAAGTATTTGGAGGAAGTGCTCCCATCATTGGCTCAACTAAATCAATGACAGGCCACTCACTTGGTGCAACCGGAGCTCAAGAAGCAATTTACTCTATTCTTATGATGCAGCATGACTTTATTGCCCCATCTATCAATATAGATAACTTGGTTGAAGAAGCGGATGGGTTAAAAATCTCTCAATCAATGATTGAAAAAAAATTAAATGCAGTGATGAGCAATTCATTTGGTTTTGGTGGAACCAATGCAAGCCTAATTTTTAGCAGGTAATTATTAGCATATTACATTTTCAAGCTATTCAAGAACCACTCATTGATTAGATTGAGCTGATGTATTTATTTGTCTAGTCTCTATCGTCCCACCATGGAAAAAAATCAGGCATATCTTTGGAAATAAGATTTTTAAATTCTGCTGGACGCTTCTCTAAAAATGAGTTGACGCCCTCTTTTGCATCCTCTGATGTCCCCCTAGAATCAATAGCCTTACTTTCAATGATATGAGCATCATAAGGATGATTTTGGCCAAAGGATCTCCAAAGCATTTGCCTGGTAATGGCAATGGAGATAGGTGCAGATTTTTCTACCAGTTCTCGAGTAATCTTTATTGCATCATCAAGTAAATCTTCTGGCTTATGAATGCTTGAAATTAATGAAATATCCAAAGCCTCCTGAGATTCAATAATTCTTCCTGAAAATGTTAAATCTAGGGCTTTAGAGATTCCTACAATTTTTGGAAGAAACCAACTGCTGCATGCATCAGGCACAATTCCTCTATTATTAAATACAAACCCAAACCTAGCATCCTCGGATGCAATTCTAATGTCTCCAGGGAGTTGCATGGATGCACCTATTCCAACCGCGGCGCCATTGCAAGCAAAGACTATTGGTTTTAAGAATTTATACATCTTCAAGGTTAGAATGCCACCAGAGTCCCTTCTAAAATCATTGTCAGTGACTCCAAAATTCTCGAAGGATGGATTGAATGTATCCTCACCACCACTGAGATCAGCGCCAGCACAAAATGCTCCACCAGCTCCGGAAATGATTACAGCATTTAAACTATCATCTGCTTCTATCATGTCAAAAGCACTAATTAGGTCCTCCATCATAAGGAACGTAAAAGCATTTAATTTT
>JADHNV010000046.1 GCA_016779285.1 SAR86 cluster bacterium | reverse complement strand
CTAAAGGAATGAATCTCTTAGTGCTTGCAGGGCTTATTCTTGCATTGGTGCTTAATAGCCTCTTCGTGATCGATGAAAAAGAAGATGGAATCGTCTTCCAATTTGGTGAAGCGATCAAATCAGATCTGCCGACTGGCTTAAATTTTAAATTACCCATCATACAAAATGTTAAAAAGTATGATTCGCGCCTTCAGACCCTGGATGAAGAGCCCAATAGAATTTTAACAGTAGAGAGTAAATATCTTATAGTTGATTCATTTGTAAAATACCGAATTACTGATGTTCGTACTTTTTATGATGCGACAAGTGGAAGCTTTATTAACCTGAATAATTTACTTGGTCAAAGGACGGCTTTTGAGTTAAAAAATCAATTTGGTCGAAGAACAGTTACTGAATTAGTTTCGGGTGAAAGAGACCAGCTCATGAGGGATATGCGGAATAATTTGGGTAAGTCTGTTTCTGACCTTGGTATAGAAATTATTGATTTTAGAGTGAAAAGAATTGATTTACCCCCTGAACTGAGTAATTCTGTCTATGAAAGAATGCGATCAGAGAGAAATAGATTAGCTGAGGAATTGCGCGCACAAGGAAACGAGCTTTCTAATGAAATCAGATCTGCTGCCGACAAGCAAAGAGTTATCATTCTGGCAGATGCTTATAAAACTTCGGAACAAATTCGAGGTGAAGGCGATGCAAAAGCAGCAGCAATATATGCATCAGCGTTCTCTAAAGATTCAGAATTTTATGAATTTACTCGAAGCATGAGAGCTTATGATGCAACTTTCAATAATAAATCAGATATTCTTGTTATAGATCCAAAATCAGATTTCTTTAAATATCTCAATAAATCAAAAGGCAATAACTAGCATCGTATGAGCAATAACACCCTTATTTTGGGCTTGCAATGGGGTGATGAGGGTAAAGGAAAAATTGTTGATGCTTTATCAGAAAGTGCTGAAGCGGTATGTCGCTTTCAAGGTGGTCATAATGCTGGCCACACACTTAAAGTTGATGGCGAGCAAAAAGTTCTTCACTTAGTTCCTTCAGGCATTCTCCATCCTTCTGTAAAGTGTGTTCTAGGCAATGGTGTTGTTTTGTCCCTTCCAGCCTTAGCAAAGGAAATTAAAGAATTGCAAGATAGTGATATTAATTTTAAAGATCGTTTTTATGTCAGCGAAGATTGCGCCTTGATACTTCCTACTCATATAGCAATTGACAAGGTTCGTGACAAAGAAGAAGGCATTGGGACAACCGGCAGAGGAATTGGTCCTGCATATGAGGATAAAGCTGCTAGACGGGCAATTCGTTTTGGAGATTTAAACAATCTTGAGGAGCTCAAAAAAAAATTATCAAAATTAGTCAATTACCACAATCAGATTTTAAAAAATTTATACAATGCGCAACCTATTGCGTTTGAAGATGTTTTGGAAGAGCTTATTAGTAACCTAGATCTTTACAACAAATATCATTGTAAAACTCAAGAGCTATTAATGCTTTGGGTCAAAGAAGGCAAGAAGATTCTTTTTGAAGGCGCTCAGGGCTCTATGTTAGATATAGATCATGGCACCTATCCATATGTCACTTCTTCCAGTACAACTGCAGGGGGGTTATCTTCAGGGCTAGGTGTGGGTCCGCGGCACATTGATTCTATTTTGGGCATTACCAAGGCATATACAACTCGCGTTGGCGAAGGGCCTTTTCTAACTGAGTTATTTGATTCTAATGCAGAGCAGTTGGCAAAGGTTGGGCATGAGTTTGGCGCAACCACTGGACGTCCAAGAAGATGTGGTTGGCTAGATTTAAAAGCTTTAGAAATCATTGTTTTTATTAACTCTGTAACGAATCTTTGTATTACTAAATTAGATGTTTTAGATGGTTTTGATGAGATTAAAGTTTGCATTGACTATGATAAGAAACAACAGCCAGTTTATAAAACATTCTCGGGTTGGAAAGAGGACACATCAAATGCTAGGTCTTTTGAAGATTTACCTAAAGCTGCACAGGACTATATACTATTTATTGAAGAGACTTTAGATTGTCCAGTTGGCATAGTTTCAGTTGGACCATCAAGAGATCAAACAATTTATAGGGATTAGTTTTATCAATTTGGGAGAGATATGAGAAACCTTCTAACTTCACTCGTTCTGCTTTTTATTTTTACTGTAGCTATTTTTTTTGGAGGTGCAGTCCTTAAGGTTTTTGGAACATTGGATGGTCCTGGTGTCATAGAGGGAAAAGCCTTACCAGGCAAAGCAGTTGAAGATAGAGTCAACAGAGTCAATGCCGTTAAATCTGAATTAGAAGTCTTGGATGAAAAGCAAATTCTCTTTGGTGATCTCCATGTTCATACAACTTATTCAACAGATGCATTTATGTGGTCTTTACCTTTTATGAATGGTAAAGGAGCATCACCATTAGCAGATGCATGCGATTATGCGAGATTTTGTTCAGCTTTAGATTTTTGGTCTATTAATGATCATGCTGAAGCTAGCACTCCAAGAAAATGGTTAGACACCAAAAAAAGCATTCAGCAATGCAATAATTTATCCGAGGGATCAGATGATCTTGTAAGTTTTTTGGGCTGGGAATGGACTCAAGTTGATCCCACTCCTGATAATCATTATGGGCATAAAAATGTTATTTTTTTAGAAACTGATGATGCTTTAGTTCCGCCAAGAGCCATAGGCTCTGGGGGAGTGGCTCCTTTGGTGATGAGGTTGGGTTTGCCATGGACAATGTCTGCTTTGCCAGCGACCCTAGATTTAAAAAATAGAGACAGATTTTTTGCATTTGATAAATTTTTTGAAGAAATTAAGGATACTCCCATATGTCCCGAGGGCATCAACACGAGAGATCTGCCCGTCAATTGCTATGAAGAGGCAAAAAATCCAAATATTTTATTTCAGAAGTTAAAAGATTGGGAGACGCCATACATGGTTATTCCTCATGGTACGACTTGGGGTTTTTACACCCCTCCGACGTCTGATTGGAAAAAGCAGCTGACTAATTTTCAAGATGATGAGTCACAATTTTTATTTGAAATATACTCCGGTCATGGCAACTCAGAAGAATACCGAACATGGAATGATGCGAGCATTAATTCCCAATCAGAGATTTATTGTCCTCAAGGAACCAAAGATTTTTTACCAACTTGCCAACAGGCTGGCAACATTATGGCTCAAAGGTGTGAAGACTCTGGGATGGATGAAGAGACTTGTAAGTATCTTGTAGATCAAACAAAATTATTTTCTGCCCAAATGGGTCCAACAGGCTATGCCGCTGTCAATGAAACTGATCCAGATGAATTTTTAAATGCTGGGCAATGTAATGACTGTTTTTTACCGTCTTTTAACTACAGACCCTTGGGTTCAGCGCAGTATGTTTTAGCTTTAACTGATTTTACCGATTCAGGAAACCCCAAACGTTTTAAGTTCGGTTTTATCGGCTCTAGTGATAATCATGGAGCACGACCAGGTACTGGGTATAAAGAAATTGATCGAGTTTATAACACTGAAGCAAATGGTTTCAATGATCCAGTGTTCGAAAAGCTGAGCTCGCTAAGACGTCCAAAGGGTAAATTAGAGCCTAGTTATATAAATCTTGGTAATACATCTCTATCCAGCATTTTGGATTTGAATATTGCAACCGATGCAGAAAGACAAAGTGCTTATTTCATGTCTGGGGGGCTGGTTGCTGCTCATTCAACCTCTAGAAAGAGGGAATCAATTTGGGATGCATTAGAAAGAAAGGAGGTATATGCAACTTCAGGTCCAAGAATTCTTTTATGGTTTGATGCAGAAGTGCAGTCAGAATCTTTAGCAATGGGGGCTGAGGTTAAGTCAAATCAATCGCCAATTTTCACAGTCAAAGCAGCTGGCTCACTTAAGCAAAAACCTGGTTGCCCTGATTACAGCAATAATGGCTTGACTCAAGAACGGTTAGAAAAAATATGTAACTCAGAATGCTATAACCCAAGCAATGAGAGACGACTCATCACTCGAATTGAAGTGATTAAAATTTTGCCTCAACAATATGAAAATGAGCCTGTTGAAGGTCTGATAGAAGATGTGTGGAAAACATTTCCTTGTAACACCACCAGTTGCAAAGTCTCCTTTGAAGATGAACAGTTCTCTATTGGTAAGAGAGATGCTGTTTATTATGTTCGTGCAATAGAAGAACCTTCCCCTACATTATCTGCTGATCCGCTGGGATGTGAGTTTAATGAGAAAGGTGAATGCATCAAAGCTGAAATATGCAGGGTAGGGGTTGGTGAGAATAGAGACGGCTGTATAGCCCCTGCAGAACATAGAGCTTGGTCTAGCCCAATCTATGTTAATTATTCTTCTTGAGCCAGTCAGTTTGGTTTGTCTTAAGCCATTCATCGAGCTTAGCATTAACAAACTTATAAGAGTTTGGATTAGAAAATTTCTTCGCTAATCGTATGCACTCATCCATGACAATAGGATAAGCCAGTTCATCTGCACGTATTTCAACTATTCCAAGCCATAAAATGGCTTCATCGATCATCTCAAGGTTTTCGTCTTCATGATTTCTTAGATTCTTTGTGATTTCTCTTAAGTCATCTGCTTGTTCAAAAATATTCTCCAATCTACGTTTAAAATAATCAAAGCTAATTTTTTTAGGTGTATTTTCTTTTAAAAATTGGTCTATCAAAGAGTTTAAATTTGATTCGTGAAATAAGTATTGATAGATTGCTTGAACCAAGCACTCTCTAGTGTGGAGTTCTTGTTTGTATTTACCTAAATTTTTTGCCATCTTCAGATAAGCATTTCAACAAGTGATTGAGCAACTTCTTTGCCTTTATTTAATTTCGATGGATCTGTGCGTTCTTTAGCTTGAGTTAAATTCTCAGCAGCAATTAAACCAAATCCAATAGGTTTTTTTACAATCACACTGACTTGCATTAACCCCTGAGCTGTTGACTCAGATATGAGTTCGTAATGAGTTGTCTCACCTCTAATTACAACTCCATAAGCGATAACTGCATCGGCATAGACGAGTTCTTTTTGAGCTGCATGCACAAGTTCCCATGCCCCAGGAACCCTAACAATTTTTATATTGGTCAAACCAATCTCTTCTAAATGCGCTTTTCCCGACTCAACTAGTTGATCGACTAATTCAGCATTCCATTTAGATGCCACTATGGTAATTTTTTTCTTCCCATCTATTGGTGTCGATGAGTATGAAAATCCGTCTTTACTCATTGCTCAAACCCTGTGACCTCAAGATCAAACCCAGACAAAGATGGATATTTCACAGGTGTTCCAAGCAATGTAATTTGTTGCAAGCCTAGCTCTTTAAGAATTTGAGCCCCGATACCTACAGTTTTAGTCTCAGGTTTAATAGATGATTTTGTTCCCTTAAGATCATTTAAGACCTCGTTAGCATCTTGGTAATTACCAATTAGCAGCAGGACCCCGCATTCTTCTTTTCCAATTCTTTTAAGAGCTTTTTTTAAATTTAGCCTCTTGCCAAATTCTTCAATACCAATCAAGTCATGCAATGTATTGGGCACGTGCACTCTAACAAGTGGAGCACTAGATAAAGCAAGATCGCCCTTTACAAAAGCTAAATGCAAATTATTAAAAATGCTGTCTCTCCATGCGGATAACTCAAATGTATGACCATCAACTTCAACAGACTTTGAGAATTCTAGATGGACTGATTTTTCTTTGAGCGTACGATAATGGATTAAATCAGCTATTGTGCCAATTCTCATTTCATGAGTTGCAGCAAATTTCATCAAATCATCTCTGCGAGCCATGCTTCCATCTTCATTCATGATTTCACATATAACACCAGCTTCTTCAAGCCCTGCCAGTCTCGCCAAATCACATGCTGCCTCTGTGTGGCCTGCTCGACTCAAGACGCCTCCTTCAAAAGCTCTTAAGGGAAAAATATGACCTGGTTGAACTATGTCTTCCGCTCTAGCATTTTTTTTAGATGCCGCAATGATGGTTCTTGCTCTATCTTCTGCAGAAATACCTGTAGAGATTCCTTGAGCAGCTTCAATAGACACAGTAAATCCTGTTCCATGTTTAGCTCGATTGTTATTAGTCATCATTGGGAGATTCAGTTGATCACATTTTTGAGGAGATAATGGCAAACATACTAACCCCTTGGCTTTGCTAATCATAAAATTAATTTTTTTATCATCAACCAGCTCAGCGGCACAAACTAAATCACCTTCATTTTCTCTATCCTCATCATCAAGCAAAATAACCATCTTGCCAGCTGCGATATCCTCAATGATTTCTTCCGTTGTGTTAAATTCCATTTTCTTCAATATATGATCATTAAATGCTTAAAAACAATTAAAGGTTCTCATTGTAGTAAGTTGTCTTGATGTCATCCTTAAATCTTTCCAGTTTAACCATTTTTAATTTCATTGAATTTTTAATGGCATCGGGAGCATTAACCTTTAAAGCATCAGTGCTGCCTTTGCCTAAAAATATGGGAGCAGTATATAGCACCAATTCGTCAAATAGATTGTTAACAATAAATGTATTTAAAGTTTTTTGACCCCCCTCAACTAAAATACTAGAAATATTTCTATCTAAAAGATCCTTCAGAAAATCTTCCAGAAAATTTTTTTTCTTATATTCTAGATATTCAACGTTTTTTGACTTTTTGACTTGTTGACTAGATGCAATAATAATTTTTGCATTCTTTGAAAAAATGTTGCTTACTTTTTTTGATTTTTTGAGGCTCCCTAAGATAATTTTTGCTGGCTGAATAATTGTCTCTCCCACAGATAGGCCTAAATCATTTCTAGTCAATCGAACTGAAAGTGATGGATTATCCTGCTCTGCTGTAGCTCTTCCAATCAAAATCCCTTTCACTCTTGATCGAATGTGATGACTGTTTTTTCTTGATTCAAGACTTGTGATCCAGTTGCTTTCCCCACTTTGAAGGGCAATTTTTCCGTCAAGTGACTGAGCACTTTTGAGAATGATATAGGGACGAAATTTTTTTTGATTGGTAAAAAAAATCCGGTTCAATTCCTTGCATTCTTCTTTCAGCAAGCCAACACTTGTTTTGATACCAGCTTTTTTAAGGAGTTTAATTCCTCGTCCATTAATTTTTGGATTTGGGTCAAGAGTTCCGCAAAATAATCTTTTGATCTGATATTCAATTAATGCATTTGAGCAGGGTGGTGTATTTTTTTCAATTGAGCATGGCTCAAGATTTACATAGACACTTGACCCAGCTAGGAGTTGAAATGCTTTTTTGACACCATACTTTTTCTTACAGTTCTTTATAGCGTTTATTTCAGCATGATCTTTGCCATATTCATGATGCCAGCCTTCGCCAATTATTTTTTTATTTTTTACGATTACACAACCGACCATGGGGTTAGGCTGAACCTTTAGTCGACCTTTTTTTGCAAGCTCGATGGCCCTAGCCATAAAGTCCAAATCCGTCATTTCTTCTTCTTTGTGCTTTTAGGCTTTTCTTTTGATAATGAAGATATTTCTTCAGCAAACTCTTTGATATCTTGAAAGTCACGATAGACAGACGCAAATCTTACGTAGGCAACTTGGTCCACTCTTTTTAGGTTACGCATTACAATTT
>JADHNV010000045.1 GCA_016779285.1 SAR86 cluster bacterium | reverse complement strand
GAGCAATTATGGATTCAACTCTATCCTTAAAGGCTTGTTCACTTTTTTCATTGATAGGATTAATCCAATACTTCTCCTCTTGAATTTGAGATAGGCAAAATGAAGCAACTTCTTCAGGCTCAGTGGTTTCCATTTCAATGCCCATTGAGCTCATCATTTCAAGCATATCCTCTACAGAAGATATTGGGTGCTCAGGTGCATTTGGGTCTCTAGCTAATTCCTCAGGACGGTTGCGTTCAGCAGAAAATAGCTTAGTCCTCACCGTATGCGGCCCTGGAAAAAGAATCGAGACTTTAACATTGGCATTAGCCTGCTCAAGTTGAAGCTTCAATACCTCTGTAATACTTGAGACTGAGGCCTTGGATGATGTGTAGATGGGAGTAGAAGGCAGATTGATAAATGCTCCATTCCCAGAACATGTGTTAATAACTCTGGATTCTTCTCCGTGAGCTAACATGGCTGGAACAAATGCTTGGATGCCATGCAGCACCCCCATAACATTGACTCCATATGCCCATTGCCAATCATTGGGTTTAGTCTCCCATATTGGTAATAATTCTGCAGGCGCAACCCCAGCATTATTAAAAAGTAGATGTACAGGACCTAGCTCAGATTTACACCAAGCAGCAAGCTCATACATAGACTCAATATTCGAAACGTCTGCAACTTTGCAAGTAACATCAAGGGATTGACTAGCAAGCATTGATGTCGAGCTTTCAAGGCTTTCTTTTTCAATATCTGTTAAAACAACCTTTGCACCCTGCTTAGCTAAAGCTTCTCCAATAGCAAAACCCACACCTGATGCTCCTCCTGTGACAACTGCTAACTTGCCATTAAAATCTTTCATGGTGAATCCTTATACAGAATCGTATCTTGAATGCATAAAGGGTACATATGACATGGCATCCACTTCTTCCATGACAGATGCATTAGATGAGGAAGTGCCTTCTTCCCAAACCAAAGAAACCATTTCTTTAACTGGAAGGTCAACAACCGGATCTACAGGTGATTCCCTGAGTATGATCTCGCCATCAAGTTTTGTGTGAACAGATTGGGTTCTATGCATATTGATCTTCACCAATAAAGGATTTTGATCAACCGCTTTATGTTGCTCACATGAAGGAAATACCTTGAAGCAATATACATCATCGGTAAATGATGAGGTTTCTAAAGATTCAGCAGTCTTACCTCTAAGCTCAAGATAAGTAATTCCGTGCCTAGTGACCGTTGCTACACACTCATCTCCGTCTTTGGATGCTGTTACATCTGCTATTTTCTTTGGTTCGCCATATGTCTCTCTTCCACCAACAACCACTCCCTCTGTTTCCATAGGCATGGTAATTTCGTAGATTCCTTCTTTGCCTTTGTACATGCAATTCACACCAAAGGTAGCAGCACCAAAATCCATGCCACCATTTAAATCAACAAATACGCGAGAAATAACAATTCTTACCATTGGATCTGCATGTGGCTCTAATGGAGCCGGAATCAATTGCTCGATAAGTCCTGGTTCAGTCTTATACCAAGCTTTAATAGCATGCATGTTTGCATCAAAAAACTCTAAGTTATTCTCAGCAGCCTCTACTAACTGCTCAGGCGTTTTAACAAATCTAAGTTGTGACATAATTTCTATCCCTCTGTTTTTTTCATCATACAGTTTCTAAAATACATTTAACAATAATATAACTCGTAATTAAATATGATGCATTTTTAAAAAAATATGTTGATTCAGATAATTAATAATGAAATCATGATAGTTTATTTCATTGAATGGCTTTTTAACAATATAATTTATTGAAGTCATTTCATTCAACAAGGAAGCAAAAATGCCAAAACAAGAATTTCCATTTCCAATGCCAAACGGATGGTTCTGTATAACAAGAAGTCATGAATTAAAAACTGGAGAGGTTCTATCTCTGAAATTCTGTGAAAAAGAGGTGGTTGCCTTTAGAACTGAAAACGGTACACCTACTGTATTGGATGCATTTTGCCCTCACTTAGGAGCTCATTTGGGCGAAGGTGGTTGTGTGAAAGGTGAAACCATTGAATGCCCATTTCACGCGTGGAGATGGAATGTTGATGGAACCTGCGCAGAAATCCCTTATGCCAAAAATTTCCCCCCAAAAGCGAAGGAAACTAAAATCTTTAATTACCCTGTGGTTGAGGTCAATGGATTTATTTGGGCATGGCATCACCTACACAAGGAAGAGCCAGCCTGGGAAGTTCCTGCGATAGAAGGCTTTAATGGTGACGATGAAAAGTGGGGGAAAGTGCATCATTATGAATATAATATCAACACTGTTTTACAGGAAATTGCCGAGAATGATGTTGATCAAGCCCATTTTCCTAAAGTTCATGGATCGCCAAGCCTGCCTGAAACAGAAGCAATTACTGATGGAATATATAGAAAAACAATTGCAGAAACATTAATGGATCCAAGCAATGATAGTGTTTCAGAAGAACATAAAGTTAAAGATCATGGGATGTTCACAACAACTTTTACTAGGGAGTCATGGGGCCTTGGAACAGTGGGTCTAAAAATGGTTAATCTGCCACCAAGTGGTGGAGAATTTATTATGATTAACGCTTCATGCCCGGTGGATAATTCTCATTCAATTCTCAGATGGTCAATGAGAGTTTCAAAAGATATTGAAGATGAGCTAGGAATGGCAATCATTGACGGGATAGCAAATGGAGTTTTGGATGACATGCCTATTTGGGATAACAAAAGTTATGTCGCTGATCCAATCCTATGCGATGGCGATGGACCCATCAATAAATTCCGTAAGTGGGTGAGTCAATTTTATTCAGAACCTAGACAAAACTGATCTTTGGCTAAAGTACATTTTTTTTACTCCACGATGAATGCAGGCAAGTCAACTGCTTTGCTCCAATCAAACTACAACTATCATGAAAGAGGCATGGAGACACTCTTATTCCTGCCAAAAATCGATGCTGATAGCAGCGATGGAAAGATTCATTCTAGAATCGGCTTAACTGCAAAGGCTCATTGTGTTGACTCGGATTTCAATTTCTTTAACTTCGTTTCTCAAGAAAACATTAAGAAACCTGTTAGTTGTATTTTAATTGATGAGGTGCAGTTTCTTTCAAAAGCTCAAGTCAGGCAAATTTGTCAGGTAAGCGATGAGTTAAATATTCCTGCCATGTGCTATGGGATTAGAACTGATTTTCAAGGTAAGTTGTTTGATGGTAGCTCGGAATTACTTGCATTAGCAGACAATTTAATAGAATTAAAAACAGTCTGTGATTGTGGTCGAAAGGCGATCATGGTTGCTCGCTTGGATGAAGAAGGAAAAGTAGTTAAGGACGGAGATCAAATTAAAATCGGCGGTAATGACACCTATAAAGTATTTTGTAGAAAGCATTTTAGAGAACTAACACAATTAATCTAACGACCTCTTTCCTCTCTGAAATTGATGGAGGTATCTGTATGATGGATCATCAGCATTTGATGTTCCGATATTTGCACCTTCAATCATTGGATGTTTTAAGTTTACTTTTGTTGGGTCATTAACATAAGCCCAGTCAGCATCCACTGCTCTGCTTGAAAACTTCCAAACACCCTCACGCTTCTGGTACTCATCAAAATATCTTCCACCTATTAGCACATCAAAATTTCCAGAATCAGCCAAGACTTGATGAAAAGCAATAATATAAGTCTCTCCCTCTGCTTTCTCCCCCATTAGCTTAATATTATGAGTGGTAACATTATGATGCAAAATACCCATAGACTTTTGAATCTCCGGAAGCATATCAATAAATTCCATGGCCTTGCCTTTAAAAAAGGATCCATGGTCATCATAAGCATCTTCGTGATAAAGCTCACGCATTAACTCATGATCATGCCTATCAGCAGCTCGGCAATATAAATGCACTAAATCTCTAATCGATTCTTTATCAAGGATTTCTTGAATTTTGGTATCTATATCACTCATACTAATTACCTAAAGTTTGTTCTTTCCTTTAATATAAATGAAATTTTTCCTAATGAAAATTAACTAAATGAAGCAAAAAATTAAACATCCTCTATTAGCATCTCCTTCCTTCATAGGAAACCTAGAGGTAAAAAATAGGATGGTGATGGCTGCCATGGGCTCAAACTTTGCTTCAGAAGATGGCCATGCATCCGAACAGCTTGCAGCGTATTATGAAGCAAGAGCTCGTGGCGGGGTTGGCTTGATTATTTTGGAAACTTCAGCCATTAGTTGGCCTGCAGGAGCATCCATGCCAAACATGATAGGTTTTTCAAAAGATGAGTTTATACCCTCCCTCCAATTGCTTACCGAGAGGATTCATCGGCACGGAGCAAAAATAGCTGCTCAACTTAATCACAGCGGAAAGATTGCTCAAGAAGATGTCATTGCGGGCAGATCCATCCCGGTGCCCTCAATCCCAAAATCATATCCGAGCGATATGTTTGGTTTGCTAACTCAAGATGAAATTATGAATTTTATCAAAGCAGGTGGGCCTGACGGCAAAGGGCCTCGCTATCATGAATTATCAGTTCTTGAGATCCAAGATGAGATACAGCACTTCGTTGAAGCAGCAAAACGAGCCAAAGCTGCAAATTTTGATGCGATTGAAATTCATGCAGGTCATGGTTATCTGATTTCAAGCTTCCTTTCTCCCGCTGTAAACAAGAGAACAGATGAGTATGGAGGGACGCCTGAGAAACGAGCAAAATTACTTGTGGAGATCATTTCTGAGATTAAAAAACAAATATCAGATTTTCCAATACTGGTTCGATTGGATGCGAATGAGTATCGTATCGATGATGGAATCACGCCAGATGATTTTTTAATTACAGCATCCTTAGCTCAAAAAGCTGGCGCTGATGCCATTGATGTAAGCGCCTATGGAAATACCAGTAAAGGGATTGCTTTCACTGAAGCGCCCCTAGTCCATGAACCAGGTGGATTCCTAAAATTTGTCAGGATGGCTAAAAGAGAGCTGACCATACCGGTTATAGCAGTCGGCCGAATTGAAATTGATGTGGCAGAAAATGGCTTAAAAAATAAAGAATTTGATTTTTTTGCAATGGGAAGAAAGTTATTGGCTGACCCTGAATTACCGAACAAAATTATTTCAGGACAAGAGCATCTAATCCGCCCTTGTATTTATTGTTACATTTGCGTCAGTCAAATTTTTATCAACAAACCCATGATGTGTGCCGTGAATTCACAGCTTGGAAATGAGCATCGGAATGAAAATATTATCTGCTCAACAGCCGATCAAAAGAAAATCTTAGTCATTGGAGCTGGTCCAAGCGGTATGGAGGCAGCAAGATTACTTGCCATGCAAGGTCATGATGTTGAAATTTGGGAGAAAGATAAAGATATTGGCGGAACTGTTAGAGTTGCAGCTTTAGCATATGAACCAAATGGACATCTAATCAATTACTTAAGAAATTCTCTCTCTGAGCTTGGCGTTCAAATAAAAATGAATACCTTGGGCACACCGGATAATATTAAAAATTTTAATCCTGATCATGTCATGGTTGCCATCGGAGCAAACAGAGACGCACCATTTATTAAAGGCAAAGACAGTAAAAATGTATTTGATGGCGAGGAGTTAAGAGGTCTATTGTTTGGCTCTAATATTAATGCAATAAATAAACTGTCGTTTTTTCAACAAATAGTTTTAAAAATTGGCAGGGCCTCACAATTAATAAGAAACATTGATGCGCTAAGATTTCTAAGCAAACTTTGGATGCCTCTCTCAAATAATATTATTATTATTGGTGGAGATTTGGTTGGGTTGGAGTTAGCTGAGTTTTTAGTAGAAAGAGGCAGAAAAGTAAAAGTCTTAGAGCCAACAGGCTCGTTGGGTCCTAACTTAAGCATTGTCAGACGCTCAAGGGTAGTACATTTATTAAAAGAGCACGGTGTTGATCTTTTAACCAACGTTGATATAAAAGAAATCCGTGGTCAAGAGGTTCTCATTCACCATGAAAAGAAAGATAAAACTTTGAGGATGGATCAAGTCATTGTTGCTCTAGGAGCAAATCAAAACTTGAGCCTCTCAGAGATGCTAACTCAAATGAATATTACACATACAAACATTGGTGACTGCGCATCAATTGGCTACATACATGGTGCTATAGGTGAGGCAAGAAAAGCTGTGCTCAATCTTTAAGCCAACCTTGATAAAGCTTCTTTGATTGCCGGATGAATTATTCTTCCATGTTGAATGTTAAGACCATTCATCAGGTGAGTGTTTTCATTTAGTGCATTTTTTACTCCTTTATTTGCCAACTCTAAAATAAAAGGTAGGGTTGCTTGATTGAGAGCATTGGTTGCAGTCAAAGGGACTGCTCCAGGCATGTTGGTTACACAATAATGCAAGACCCCACTTTCAACAAAAGTTGGATTGTCATGAGTCGTTGGTTTGCTGGTCTCAAAGCAACCTCCTTGATCAATTGATATATCAACCAATACGCTGCCTTCAGTCATATCAGCCAGTACATCTTTCGAAAGCACTTTGGGTGCCTCTTTGCCAACCACGTAGACAGAGCCGATAACTAAATCAGATTCAGCTGCATATTTTCTAATTGATTCGGGTGTTGAGAGGACATATTCCATATCTTTATTGCCAAACTCTATTTTTAACTCATTAAGCTTGGATTGGCTTAGATCAATGACCTTCACATTGGCACCATTTACTCTAGCTTTGGCAATTGCCTCTCTTCCAGCAACCCCGGCCCCTATTACTGTGACTACTCTTGGGTCAAGATTACTTATCAGGGTACCACGTCCTTGATTAGGCTTAAGGAGGTGATAGCTTCCAACCAAAATGCTTAACTGTCCTGCAATTGCACTCATTGGGGCCAACAAAGGGAGCGAATGATCATCCGCAGTCACAGTTTCATAGGCAATACCAGTTACCCCTGTGTCTAAAATTTTTTTAGCGCTCACGGGATCACCTGCTAGGTGCAAATAGGTAAATAATGTTAAATCCTCTCTAAGAAATTCAAACTCTTGCTCTATTGGCTCTTTAACTTTAATAATTAGCTCAGAAGAGCTGTAAATATCCGAGGGCGCTTGGAGAATTGTTGCACCGGATAACTCATAAAGATCATCACTAAACCCTATGGCCTTACCAGCATCAGATTGAATAAAAACTTGATGGCCTGAATCAACCAATGCTCGAACAGAATCAGGGGTTAAACCAACTCTGTTTTCATTATTTTTTACCTCTGCCGGGACACCAATTTTCATGACGCTAATCTACCACAGATTTTATATTTTTTTTAAAAAATGAAAGGCTGTGTTTAATCTATTTAAACACCCAAAAACTACCAAAAAATGATTTTGCTCACACATAAGATATGAGCTTGAAGAAAAAATTGAGTCATTTTAGAAAATTAATTTATTAATAAAAAGTTGTAAATATCAAAATTTGGTATATAAATTTCGCATGAAGACTAATAATTTTGTTGGCTGGGAAGAATGGGTTAGTTTGCCAGAACTTAATCTACCCGCCTTAATAGCAAAAACCGATACAGGAGCTGAAACATCTGCACTGCATGCTTTTAATATTCAAACCTTTGGTAAGAAAAATAATCAAATGGTTAGATTTGGAATTAATCCAATTAACACAGATGAAAGGTTTTCTGTATTCTGTTCCGCAAAGATAATTGATCAAAGAAATGTGACCTCATCAAATGGGATTTCTGAACTTAGATATGTTATTGAAACAGAAATAGTTATTGGCGAAATTAAGAAAAAAATTCCCATTACTCTAACCAATAGAGAAAACATGAAATATAAAATGATCATTGGCAGAAATGCTCTTGATGGATTTCAAATTTCTGCTGATAAAAGTTTTATACAAAGTCAATTGAGCTATGACTTATACAAGAAAGTCAAAAATACTAGCCACAGGAGATCGCTAAGAATTGGCATCTTGAGCCTAGAACCAAATAATTACTCCAACTTAAAAATTATTGAAGCAGCAGAAAAAAATGACCATTATTGTGAAATATTAAATACAAAAAGGTGTTACTTAAATATTGAATCAGACAAACCTGAAGTTCATTATGATGGGAAAGTGCTCCCACATTATGATGTTATTATCCCTAGAATTGGGCCCTCCATAACCAAGTATGGAATGGCGGTTGTTAGGCAATTTGAAGCTATGGGAACCTTCTGCTTAAACTCCTCATTATCAATCGGTACCTCGAGGGATAAGCTGGCTGCTCATCAAGCCTTGGCAATCAA
>JADHNV010000044.1 GCA_016779285.1 SAR86 cluster bacterium | reverse complement strand
CCTAAAGGATTCATTATCTTTGTGTAAAGGTCTATCCATAATATCTATTGTTTCCGAGCATTGAGTGAAGAGCATGCAAAGGAATAAAATTCCTGCTTTCTTAAACATCAATAATTACCTTGCCTTTAGCCTTTCTGTCTTTTAGATGCGCAATGGCGGCCGCAGATTCCTCAAGAGAAAATCTATCAGAAATTTCAGGATTAATTTTGCCTGCAGCATGAAGGCTAAATAGTTCTTGAAAATTTTTCATATTTTCATCTGGAAACATGGTCGTCCATGCACCCCAAAAAACACCCACTATTTGACATCCTTTTAAAAGAGCAAGATTTAAGGGTGGTTTAGGAATTTCTCCTGCTGCAAATCCTATTACAAGAAACCTGCCTTCCCATGCCATGGCTCTTAAAGCTGGCTCACTAAAAGACCCTCCCACTGGATCATAAATCACATTAGCTCCAAGCCCTCCAGTGAGCTCTTTAATTTTGCTCGAAAGTTCTTTTTGTTGATCTCGGTCGAGGTTGCCAGAAGGATATACAAAAGCCTCATCAGCCCCATGTTCCAAACATATTTGAATTTTTTCTTCAGACGAGGCTGCGGCAATTACTCTTGCACCCATTGATTTACCAAGCTCCACAGCACTCAAACCCACACCACCAGCAGCCCCAAGCACCAATAAAGTTTCTCCTGGTTGGAGATTTGCCCTTTGCTTTAACGCATACAAGGAGGTTCCGTAGGTCATGGGCAGAGCGGCCGCTATAGGAAAATCCATTTCTTTTGGAATTAAACTTACTCTTGCTGCTTCAACAACAATTTTTTCAGCAAAACAACCATTTCCCGCCATAACAAAAACGTGATCGCCTAGGCTACAAGAATCCACACCTTCACCAATTTCAGCAACTACCCCTGAACACTCTGCTCCAGGGATAAATGGCATAGGGGGTTGAAATTGATATAGCCCCTGAATCATTAGGACATCTGGAAAATTTACACTGGCAGCTTTAACCTCTATCAAAACCTCACCAGCGCCAGGTTTTGGATCATCCACTTCAGTAAAAATTAGTTTTTCTGGACCTGCTAATTCTACACATTGCAAAGCTTTCATTGTATTTCCTAGATTGATGAATTATATAATTCTACATATTTATTAATGTCCATGCCCACATTTTCATTAAGAATTTTTAAATCTTCCAGAGATTTATCAGCGTTGCTAATAAATTTTGAGAAATCATCATTAGCAAAAGATTTTTGCTCCATCGCAATTTTCTTGCTTTGCATTAGACCATACTCTTGGAATGATAAATTTTGAGACGCCATCTCACTGATAATCCTATCGCTCGGCAGCAAATCTATACTCATTTCAGCATTAAAAGCTTTTGAATATCCTGGACAATATTTATCCATTGCAGTTGCAACCTGTTCTAGCTCTTCGCGGAAGATCTTTTTTAATTCCTTGAGAGGAGTTGCGACCCCATTTTTTTCTAATTCGACCTCTTTTGATCTTCCATTTTCAACCATCGTTTTCTGGTTGGCTCTTATCTCTTCAAGCTCTTTATCTGAAATCTGAGGGCTTTCAGAAATTAGTGAGTGCATTATAAAAATGTCTAAAAGTTTAATTTTATTCTCATCAATGCCTTCAGGAATAAAAGGGTTAATATCAACTCCCCTCAATTCTAAGTACTCTATTCCTTTGTTTTTTAAAAGGATTGCTGGACGAGATCCACTCGGGCCAGATCTTTTTGGTCGAACTGTGTCATATAACTCGTTTTCAATTTGCAAAATCCCAGAAGATATTTGTTGTGGAATCCCATGCTTATCAATTAATCCAATATCTTCAAAGCTTTTTACTGGAGTTTTAATACCCTTGATTATTGCATCTATAAATTCATCTAAGTTGTTATAGTTAATCTTTAAGGCATTCTGCATTTTGCTTTGATAACCAACTTCACTCATTCTTAAGGAAGTTGCAGCGGGTAAAAATAAATCATTGTCTCCATATTTTGCTAGTGAATGCTCCCTATCCAGCAAGTAAGAGGCATGGGCAATAGGAGATGCGCCGAGGCGCTCTAATAAAAACCAAAAATTCCTTTTTATATTCCTTATCGCTCCAAGATACTTTTCGTTTATAAAGTTTTGATCAGGGCTATGAGTTAATGCGCCCCACGAACCCTCTGACAAAGAAAAGTTATAGTGGATACCTGATACGCACTGCATGATAGATCCATACCGCAATCTCAACCCTTTTCTGTATATATGTTTTAACATTCCGCTATTAGAGTTTCCATATTCGGCAATTTTAATTTCTTGTTCATTTCGAAATGCACACGGCATGGAGAAATTCCATAATATTTCATCCCCCATTTCACTATAAAGAAATTTATGCAGAAGACTAATATGTTTAAAAAGCTCCCCAGCAGACTCAAAAGTTGGAGTAACAAGCTCAACAAGGGCTTCTGCAAAGTCTGTAGTAATATCTTTGCTTGTTAATGGAGATCCTAGGTTTTCAGGATGATTATCTTGAGAAATTGTTCCTTCCTGAGTGACGCGCAAAGATTCCCTTTCAATGCCTCGCAAAATTTTAAGATTCTCAAAAAATCCTTTTTCTTGATGGTTTTTTAAAGAGCGCTGGAACGCCTCTGTGGTCATAGGCTTATGCTAAATTGACGGGCCCGCTGCAACTATTGCTTCACTTACTGAGAATTTTTTAAAGTTATTTTGAAATTGTTGGATAAGGTTTGTAAGATATTTTTCATATTGACCCTGATCTGACCATGTTTCTTTAGGGGTTAAGACCATTGGGTCCACTCCCTCTACTGCCACAGGCACTTCTAAGTTAAGACCATCAATATGGGCTGTTTGAACATTATCTAATTCACCATTTTGAATAGCATTAACTATCCTTCTGGTAGTCGGGATATCAAACCTAGAGCCAATACCATGCGGCCCTCCAGTCCACCCAGTATT
Source organism: SAR86 cluster bacterium (assembly GCA_016779285.1). Classification (GTDB taxonomy): domain Bacteria; phylum Pseudomonadota; class Gammaproteobacteria; order Magnimaribacterales; family D2472; genus D2472. The sequence continues at coordinate 5,364 of JADHNV010000044.1, read as the reverse complement.
TACTAAAAAGACTTTAGAGTTAAATGCTTCTATTCTCTTCATCAAAAGGTCCGCATATACGCCGGCAGGCCTAGGGAAAAAGGGTGCTCCAAAGCATGTAGAAAATGTAGTTCCAATGGATTCAGTCGAGCCTACTTCAGTCGAGCCAACTTTAGCAGTGTAGCCACTTAAAAAATGGTAGGCAGCCGCTTCTTTTGAAAGAATTGAAACAGGAGGAATCACACCAGTTAAATCGCAAGTTAAAAATATGACTGTTTCAGGCTCACCTGCAGCATTGGATTCAATAGCATCATCAATGTGTGAACGAGGATAACAACAGCGCCCATTTTCAGATAACGATGTATTAGAATAATCAGGCGTTCCATTCTCATCCAAGAAAACATTTTCAATTATGCTGCCATGCTTTATTGCTTTCCATATAACAGGTTCATTTTTTTCAGAAAGATCAATGGTCTTTGCATAGCAACCACCTTCAAAGTTAAATACTGTACCAACACCCCAGCCATGCTCATCATCGCCAATGAGAGAGCAAGTAGGATCTGCAGAAAGAGTTGTTTTTCCAGTTCCAGAAAGACCAAAAAATAGTGACACCTTGCCGTCTTTGTTTACATTTGATGAGCAGTGCATGGGCAAAACATCCTTTTCTGGCATTAAGAAGTTTTGAACAGAAAACATAGATTTTTTCATTTCACCAGCGTATTTCATTCCAGCCAGAAGCACTTTTCTAGCTGCAAAGTTGATAATGACACAGCCTTCTGAATTTGTTCCATCTACTTCTGGCACACATTCATAATTTAATGCACTCATTATCTGCCACTCTTTTTTTGCTTGAGGATTAAACTCTTCAGGAGTAATGAAAATTAGTTTTGAGAACATGCTGTGTGAAGCACTTTCGGCGATAACATTGACGGGGATATAGTGATCTTCATGTGCTCCAACATGTACTTTTGATAGATAGCGATTTTTCTCTGCCAAATATGTATCAACCTTGTCCCAAAGAAGAGAAAATTTAGTTGCATCAAAGGGCCTATTAATTTCACCCCAGTCAATAAGATGGGAAGTGCTATCCTCTTTAACTATAAATCTGTCGTTTGGGCTACGTCCAGTCCGCGCTCCGGTTTCTAGTGCGAGAGCACCATTGCTTGCAATTGTTCCCTCTCCATTTTCAATTGCTGCTTTAATTAGGTCTTCTGTATTTAATTCGAATATTTCAGCCAAGGCATTATTTTCCATAATATTTTTACTTTTTTGATTCTACAATATTCTACCTCGTTGAGAGAAGCATAACCTGAGAATTTTCTGTAGTGGATTTGAAAATATTTACTAATTATTGTCAATAATCATTTAATCAACGATTTAAAAGCTTTTTATGGAAGTTTATTATGTAGCTATACTACAAATTTATGATTTTGATGGTTTTTTTAATAAGAAGAAAAAATTATAACAACACAAGAAAGCAAAGAAAATAAAAGCCCATTCAGCAAAGTTGAAGATAAATCTCCACTCATACTCAGCACAATTACCATCACCAAGTAGAATGGTTTGTATTACTTCAAATATTGGCAGGGCATCCATTAAAAACTCCATGGGAGGCGCACAGGCTGGAACTTGATCGCTAGGAATATTTTGCAAGTAAATTTGCCTGCCAGCAATCACCCCTCCGCCTATGGAAAATAAGCCCGCAAATAAAAGAAGAACCTTTTTTATGATCAAATAGAGCCCTGGAATGATCATAAGAGCTCCACACAAAGCAATAAATGCAAAAGACCATCGCTGAAGAATGCAAAGAGGGCACGGATCATAGTAGCCAATAACTTCAAAAATATAAGCACTCAATATTAATCCTAACCCGAGACCAACATTAACAAGGGGAGGTAAAAGAAGAATTTTTTTTAGGACACCCATATTTTTTTAATAAGCATTAAATACATGATGATCTTATATTATCCATGGCTTATATAAAAACCTAATGACATAATAAATTTTTATGAATATTCCAGCAAAAAAAATCTTTTTGATAGACGGCTCATCTTATTTGTACAGAGCCTATCACGCTATGCCCCCACTCACCACATCAACAGGTCTTCCGACAGGAGCCGTAAAGGGAGTTACAAATATGCTGAGGAATTTGCGCACAGAGAATCCTGATTCACATTATCTTTCAGTGTTCGATGCGAAAGGAAAAAATTTTCGTCACGACATCTATAAAGACTATAAGGCCAATCGTCCTCCAATGCCTGATGATTTAAGAGAACAACTTTCCCCTTTAAAAGAAATATGTAATGCCATGGGGATGCCCGTTATTGAAATCCCAAAAGTGGAAGCCGATGATGTCATTGCTACCTTGGCAATGATGGGATCTCAGCAGGGAATACCCATAGTTATATCTTCATTAGATAAAGATCTCATGCAACTGGTTGAAGACCCATTGATAACTATGATGAATACGATGAATAATCAAATTTATGATGTTGCTGGTGTGCAAAAGAAGTTTGGTGTTCACCCTAATCAAATAATAGACTATTTAGCTCTTGTTGGAGATGCATCTGATAATGTTCCTGGCGTTCCTAAGGTAGGACCTAAAACTGCTGTTAAATGGCTTGATGAGTTCAAAAATCTTCAGGGGATCATAGATCATGCAGACTCATTAACGGGAGTTGTGGGCCAGAATTTTAGAGATTCAATCCCTAATTTAGGCAGGAATATTGAGCTAGTAACCTTAAAAAAAGATGTTGATTTAAAAGTTTCTCTTGAGAACTTGCTAGAAGCTAAAGAGAATCAAGATGAACTAAATAAACTCTTTTCATCCCTTGAATTTAAAACCTGGATAAAATCTTCGTCAGGCTCAAGCAGCTCAAATTCTACAGCCCCAAAATCAAAGAAAGAGTATCAAACAGTTTTTACTGAAAATGAATTAAAAGCTTGGGCCAAGAAGATTGATAAGTGCAAAGCCTATGCGATCGATACCGAGACCTCTTCTTTGGATACAATGACAGCAGATCTAATAGGCATATCATTGGCATGTGATGAGGGAGAGGGTTGTTATATACCCATCAAACACTTCTATGATGAAGCCCCCAAACAATTGCCGCTTAACTTAATTCAAAAAATTTTAGGCACCACCATTACAAAGAATCAGAAAAAATTAGTAGGCCAGAACCTTAAATTTGATTTACCTATTTTAAATAGACATGGCATTAAAGTAGATGAGTTCCTTGCAGATACTATGTTGATGTCATATGTCCTCAATAGCACCGGCACAAGACATGGGCTAGATAAAATGGCTGTATATTATTTAAATTATGAGCCTATGAAATATGAGGAAGTTGCCGGTTCAGCATCAAAGCAAATTAATTTTGCTCAGGTTAAGATTCCGGCTGCAACATTCTATGCTGCAGAAGATGCCGATATAACCCTGAGGCTTTTCAATCACCTAAATGGTTTACTTGAAGATCAACCTAAGCTTAAAAATCTACTCAAATCTATTGAATATCCAATGCTTCGATCTCTTATTAAGGTTGAAACAAATGGGGCAAAGATTGATGCAAGGATGTTGGCAGAATATTCAGATGAGCTAGCCATTAAGATTGAAGAGCTATCTCTGGCTGCATTTAAAATGGCTGGAGAAGAATTTAATATGGATTCGCCAAAGCAACTTGTTGAGATTCTTTACAATAAACTAAACTTGCCTGTTCTGAAGAAAACTCCTAAAGGTCAGCCCTCAACCAATGAGGATACGCTTCAAAGACTGGCTGAAGAATTCGACCTTCCAAAAATTATTATTGAATACAGAGGTTTGGCTAAATTAAAATCTACCTACACGGACAGCCTCATAAATATTCAACACCCAGTTTCTAAAAGGATTCACACATCCTATCAGCAAGCTGTAACCTCAACAGGAAGGTTATCCTCAACAGAGCCCAATCTTCAAAACATTCCTATAAAGACTGCAGAAGGAAGAAAAATAAGAGAGGCTTTTATAGCCGAGAAAGGCAATGTATTGATTTCAGCTGACTACTCACAAATTGAACTAAGAATCATGGCTCATCTATCCGGAGATAAGAATTTAACCCATGCATTTAACAACAACATAGATGTTCATTCAGCCACTGCTTCAGAAATATTTAATATTTCCCTTGAAGAAGTTACTCCCGAGCATCGAAGAAGCGCTAAAGCAATTAATTTTGGATTAATTTATGGCATGTCTGCGTTTGGACTCACTAGACAACTTGGGATTCCTCGGCATGAAGCTCAAGCTTATCTAGATAGATACTTTGAGAGATACACGGGCGTAAGACAGTATATGGAAAGCACAAAAGAACTGGCCAAGAAAAATTTATTTGTTGAAACTATTTTAGGAAGAAAGCTTCATGTGGCAGCCATTAATGATTCTAATGGCTTGAGGCGTCAAGCAGCAGAAAGAGCAGCCATCAATGCTCCATTACAGGGCTCTGCAGCAGATATTATTAAAAAGGCAATGATTGATGTTGATTCATGGATTGGAGATGGTAATCAAAAAATTAAAATGATCATGCAGGTACATGATGAGCTAATTTTTGAAGTAAAAAAAGGATTTGTTGATGAGGCTCTTGAAAATATTACAAGCCTTATGGAAAATTCAGTTAAATTAAATATTCCTTTGATAGTGGATGCAAATTCAGGAGCAAATTGGAACGAAGCTCACTAGCCGTTTAGCCAGAAATAGTTCCAGACCATATTAATGGCTTTTTAACCAATCGTTCTTCTGGAGCCAGTATCTTGATTCCATATTCTTTGCGCAAGTCACAAACCTTATGATTCATATAAGAGTCAGGCGAGACAAAAGGCCATTTTTTATTCATTTGCTTGGCTCGCTTCCATATCGTAAATTTAATAGGCAGGAGCTTAATAGCAGTCATAAAGAGTTTAAAGTAGCCTGGATCATGCCAAAAATCTTTATATAGTTGTTTGATTTCTGGGAGTTTATTGTAGGCAAGCAATTCCTTTAGCTTCCATTTTGTAGCTAAAAATACCCATGAATCTAACATTGACTCTTGCTCTATTGAGGTATCAAGACCAAATATTACATGAGTTACATCGTGATCTCTTATAATTGTAGAGCCAGGCTCATCAATAAGCTGTTTTTTTCCATTGGCCCTAAGGTACGCTCTATACTCATCTAAACCTTGAGCAAGAGTGACATCACAGTTTTGAGATTGAAAAGATAAATTAGCCATCCTTGAACTCTAGCAGAACCTTCCCGAGTTTTTCAAATCCAGTTTCTTTTGAGGATGAAATTGCTAACACATCCTTAGCATTGGTTGCTTTGCTAACTTGTTGAACTGTTTTTATTAAAATATTTTTAGACACTTTGTCCGATTTAGT
>JADHNV010000043.1 GCA_016779285.1 SAR86 cluster bacterium | reverse complement strand
CTAAAATTTTTGAAGTTGGAACTGGCTCAGGTTGCATAGCCATCTCTATTAGCTTGAAAAAAAGAGATATTAAAATTATTGCAACAGATATTTCAGATTCAGCTTTGGAGGTTGCTCAAATTAATAAGAAGCTTCACAATGCAGAAAATGTAACTTTGGTGCAATCTAACTGGTTGGCATGTTCAGCAGAGAATTCTATCGATTTAGTTATTTCTAACCCGCCATATATACAACCAAATGATCCTCATCTAGAGGAGCTTAAATATGAACCATTGATTGCATTAACTTCTGAAAGTGGTTCTCAGAGTTTTGTTCAAATTGCATCACAAGCTGAAAGTTCTCTGAAGCAGGGAGGGAAAATTATTTTTGAACATGGTAACTCTCAGGCAAAAGAAGTTTCAAATATTTTAAAAAACTTTGGTTTTAAAAATATTATGACCAGCAAAGATTTTCAAGGTTTAGATAGATATACATATGCTAGTAAATAATATAATTTTCATATGATAAGATTTATTCAAGAAAAATTTTTTTGCAGAAGATAATTCTACAAAATAAACTCAGTTGACTGAGATTAAATATAGGGGTTATTTCAATGAAAGGAAATATGATGAACTGGGATCTAACCATCCCACAGGCAATCTTACATGCCGAAAAATATAATTTTGATGGCAAATTAGTTTCGCGAGAATTGGATGGTTCAATATGCTCAACCACATATGGAAAATCAATAAAGCGTTCTAAAAAATTGGCCAATGCACTTAAAAAACTTGGCGTAAATCCTCATGATCGAGTTGCTACTATTGCCTGGAATAATAGCAGACACTTTGAAACCTATTTTGCTGTCTCTGGTATGGGAGCCATCCTACATACCCTAAACCCAAGGTATTCTCCTGATCAGCTAATATACATACTCAATCATGCAGAAGATGAGGTTTTAATTGTTGATCCAACATTTATCCCGCTTGTTGAGAGTGTTCAAGATAAATTAATCACAGTTAAAACAGTTATTATTGCGTCATCAAAAGAGGCTATTCCAGAAAATAATTTAACAAATGCATTAAGTTATGATGATTTAATTCAAGATGAATCTGATGACTATGATTGGCATGAAGCAAATGAAGATGATGCAGTTGCCTTGTGTTACACCTCAGGCACTACTGGAAATCCCAAAGGAGTATTATATTCTCATAGGTCAACCATTTTGCATGCAATATCAGTATCTGGAGCTATGGGATTCGATTCCTCTAGTTCAGTATTGCCAGTTGTTCCAATGTTTCATGTTAATGCTTGGGGTGTGCCATATTGTGCATTAATTACTGGAATTACTCTGGTATTACCTTGTCATGCTCTTGATGGAGAATCTTTGTATGAGCTAGTCAAGCAAGAGTCAGTTGACTCTATGTTAGGTGTTCCTACAGTGTGGCTTGGGCTCTTGCAGTACCTTGAAGGTAAAGGCCTTAAGCTTGATACAGTCGATCAAGTTTTGGTTGGGGGTTCTGCAGCACCATATGCAATGATTAAAGCATTTGATGAGCAGCATGATGCATTTTTAACTCATGGATGGGGAATGACAGAAATGAGTCCCCTTGGTACTTTAAATACTCCAACTAAAAAAACTATGAGTCTCCCAAAGGAAGAAAGATATCAACTTCAAACTAAACAGGGCTATCCGTTGTTTGGAGTGGAGATTAAAACTGTTGATGATCAAAATAATGAGCTTCCTAGAGATGGCGAGGCTAGCGGCACTTTAAAAGTTAAAGGCCCCTGGATCATTCAGAAATATTATAAAGCAGATGGTCCCGCAGTAGATGAGGAGGGATGGTTTGATACTGGAGATGTGGCAACCATTCATCCAGATGGATGCATGCAGATTGTCGATCGAGCAAAAGACGTGATCAAGACTGGAGGAGAATGGATCAGTTCAATTGATTTAGAAAACGCTGTGCTTACTCACGACAATGTCCTTGAAGCATGTGTTGTTGGAGTTCCCCATCCTAAGTGGGATGAAAGGCCCTTGCTTTTCTTAATCACAAAAGATGGAAATGAAATTGATAAGCAGGAAATCAATGACTTTTTACTAGAAAAAGTTGTAAAGTGGTGGCTGCCTGATGACATTATTTTTGTTAAAGAGCTTCCCCATGGCGCAACAGGAAAGCTATTAAAGGTTGAGTTGCGAGAAAAATACAAAGAACATTTAATGGGAGATTAATATGATGCAAATTGTAAAACCTAATGAAATTGATTCAGTAATTGGTAAGGATCTTGGAGTCTCTGAGTGGATGGTGATCGATCAAGAAAGAATTGATAAATTTGCTGATGCAACCATGGATCATCAATTTATTCATGTAGACCCAGAACAGGCCAAACCTATTTTTGGCTCAACTATAGCTCATGGCTTTCTTTCATTATCTCTTGTTGCAGGCATCTCTTTCGAGCAAGAAATTGGCATGGTCCTAGAGGGGACAAAAATGGGGTTAAATTATGGCTTGGATAAAGTCCGCTTCTTGAGTCCTGTTCCGGTGAATTCAGAGGTTCGTATTCATACAAAATGTGTTGATGTGACTGAAAAAAATCCTGGTCAGTTTCTAGTAAAAAATGAAGTAACAATGGAAATTAAAGGGGTAGATAAACCAGCTTATATTGCTGAAACTCTGAGCTTATATATTACTTAAGCTTATTCTTCAGGATGGTGTTAACGGTCTTAGGGTTTGCTTTGCCTTCTGTTAATTTCATTACCTGTCCAACAAAGAAGCCAAAAAGTTTATCTTTACCCGCAAGATATGCAGCTACTTGATCTGGGTTCTCATTAATTACAGTTAGAATAATTTCTTCAATGGCCCCATCATCAGAAATTTGTTTTAAGCCTTGGGATTTGATAATTTCATCTACCGAAGATCCGCTCTCACACATTTCTTCAAAAATAGATTTTCCAATTTTTCCAGAAATAGTTTGATCATCAATTCGATTGATCAGCATGGCAACATTATCTGCGCTTAGCTTTGATTCATGAATTTCTATCTGATTTTTATTAAGATATGCGCTTATTTCACCTATCAACCAATTGGACAAAAGTGAGTAATTTTTTGTTTTCTTTAGAGCCGCTTCAAAGAAATCAGCCATAGACTTTGAGGATGCAATAATCTGAGCATCGTAAGCTGATAAACCAAATTGTTTTTGGTAACGTATCTCTTTCTCTTTTGGTAACTCAGGAAATTCATCTCTAATTTTTGTAATTTCTTCATCTGAAATAACAACAGGAAGGAGGTCAGGCTCTGGAAAATATCGATAATCATTTGCAAATTCTTTTGATCTCATTGGACGTGTTTCATCTTTTGAACTGTCATATAGCCTTGTTTCTTGGGTAACCTTTTCCCCATTTTCAAGTATTTTAATTTGTCTCTTAATTTCAAAATTAATGGCTTTTTCAATAAATTTAAAAGAATTAATATTTTTTATTTCTGTTCTAGTTCCTAGCTCTTGATCGCCCTTTTTTCGTATAGATACATTTGCATCGCATCTTAGTGATCCTTGTGCCATATTCCCATCAGACACATCTAAGAAGGTAACGAGCTGATGCATTGCTTTCATATATGCAACAGCTTCTTTTGCACTAGATATCTCTGGTTCTGAAACTATTTCTAAAAGAGGGGTTCCGGCTCTGTTAAGATCTATTGCAGAGAAGCCATCAAATTCATCATGGATAGATTTACCCGCATCTTCCTCTAAATGAGCTCTAGTAATATTAATAGTTTTTGTTAATCCATCTAAGTTAATTTCTATAGAACCGCCTAAAACAATTGGCAAGTCCATTTGTGTTATTTGGTAACCCTTAGGCAAATCAGCATAAAAATAATTTTTTCTATCAAAAATTGAAGTTTGATTAATCGTTGCATTGACAGCCATTCCAAATCTAATTGCTTTATAGAATGCTTCTTTATTGACGGATGGCAGAACCCCTGGAAGCCCACAATCAATCAAATTTACATTTGTATTTGGGCTAGCTCCAAAGGCAGTAGAGGCTCTTGAAAAGAGCTTTGTTTTTGTTGACAGCTGAACGTGTGTCTCAAGTCCAATAACAGTTTCCCAGCTCATTGAGACCCCTCTAAATCAGGCTTTAAAAGATGAAAATCTGAATTTTTCTGAAATATATGTGCCGCATTCAACAGCTGATCTTCTCTAAGAAAATTTCCAATCAATTGAAGCCCGGCTGGTAAGGAATTTACTAGTCCATGCGGGATAGAAATTGCCGGAATACCAGCCAAGTTAGATGAAATCGTGAAGAGATCTTCAAGGTAGAGCTCAACAGGATTTTGGGTACCCTTACTACCAAATTTAAAGGCAGTATTAGGTGAGGTGGGAGTCATCAATAAATCTACTGATTCAAAGGCATGTTCAAAATCTTCTTTGATCAATCTTCTCACTTGTTGAGCTTTCTTGTAGTATGCATCGTAGTAGCCAGCAGAAAGTGCATAGGTACCAATCAATATTCTCCGCTTCACTTCATCTCCAAAACCTTCACTTCTAGATTTAATATATAGATCATTTAAGTCATCTGTATTTTCTGCTCTATATCCAAAGCGTACCCCATCAAATCTAGACAAATTTGATGAGCATTCAGCTGGAGCAATAGAGTAATAGGTTGGAACAGAAGCTGATATATTTGGCAAGGACACTTCAACAAATCGAGCGCCTAATTTCTCATAAGTTTTTTTTGATTCTTCGAAACGCTCTTGCACTTGTGAGTCCAAATCAGCGAGGTTAAATTCTTTAATAATGCCTATTCTTATTCCATTAATTGGGTTGTTGATATTTTCTAAGAAATCAGGAACTTCTGTATTTAAAGATGTAGTATCTTTTGAATCAAATCCTGACATTGCATTAAGTAATATCGCGCAGTCTTCAGAGGTTCTTGCAAGAGGTCCAGCCTGATCTAAGCTCGAAGCAAAAGCAATCATTCCCCATCTTGAAACTCTGCCATAGGTTGGCTTTAGTCCAGTAATTCCGCAGTGAGCGGCCGGTTGACGAATTGATCCTCCTGTATCCGTTCCAGTTGCAGCTGGGACAATTCCAGCAGCTACAGCTGCAGCAGATCCACCTGAACTGCCTCCAGGAACATATTCTTTTTTCCAAGGATTATGCACGCTTCCAAAAAAACTAGTCTCATTGGAGGACCCCATTGCAAACTCATCCATGTTTGTTTTACCAATAGTAACTGACCCAGCATCCTCTAAATTTTTTACTGCTGTTGCTGTGTACGGGGGTATAAAATTACTTAATATTTTTGAAGAGCATGTTGTTCTTAAACCCTCTGTGCAAAATAAATCTTTTTGCGCTAGGGGAATGCCCGAAAGATTGGAAGTAGTTTTTTCATTTAGATCAATGGCACTAGCTTTTTTAAGAGCTTGCTCCTCATTCATTGTTACAAAACAATTTAATTCTTCATGTTTTTTTGCTAATCCAAGAGACTCCTGCATTAGCTCAGCAGCAGAAATTTGTTTGCTATCAAGCATAGCTCGAAGTTCAACAATAGTTTTAAATTGAATGCTCATTCAACCACTCTTGGAACTAGGAAGTAGTTCTCATTTGAGGCAGGAGCATTTTCAAGAAATCTCTCTTTTTTATTATCGGAGCTCTCAATGTCTTCATGCATAAAAGAAGTCATTTCAAGCGGGCTGTATAGAGGTTCTACATCTGAGGTATTTATTCTTTGCAATTCACCTATGAGATCAATTATTCTCTCGAGATCTTTTTGTATTTTTCCAGATTTACTTTGGTCAATGTCTAGTCGGGCTAGATAGCAAATAGTTCTGACGGTTTCTTGATCCATATGATATTATTTTAATTCCGATGCGCAATATTAAACTAAAAGCATCTTAAAATGAATTTACAGGGAATATCATAGTGGATTTCAACCTATTTAAAACTATTCGAGGCCTATTTTCTAATGATTTATCTATAGATCTAGGTACAGCAAATACCTTAATTTATACAAAAGATATCGGAATAGTTCTCAATGAACCTTCGGTTGTTGCTATTCGAGAAAGTCGGGGTCAAAAAACAGTTGTAGCAGTAGGGCATGAAGCCAAAAAAATGCTTGGAAGAACCCCTGGTAATATCAAAGCTATTAGACCCTTGTCGGAAGGTGTTATCGCTGACTTTCAGGTAACAGAAAAAATGCTTCAGCACTTTATAGCAAAGGTTCATGAGCAAAGATTTATAAAACCTAGCCCAAGAGTTCTAGTGTGTGTGCCTTGCAGATCAACACAGGTTGAAAGAAGAGCTATTAGAGAGTCTGTTTTAGGCGCTGGAGCCAGAGATGTAAAATTGATCGAGGAGCCAATGGCTGCTGCTATTGGGGCAGGTCTTCCAGTTGAAGAGGCTAACGGGAATATGGTTGTGGATATAGGAGGGGGCACTTCAGAAATTGCAATTCTTTCATTGAATGGTGTTGTTTACGCTGAGTCAGTAAAAATTGGTGGTGATCTTATGGATACTTCAATTACTTCTTGGGTTAGAAGGAATTATGGTTGCGTTATTGGAGATTCTACGGCTGAAAAAATTAAATATACTATTGGATGTGCATCTCCTGACTCTGAGAATCTTGAAATGAATGTAACTGGACGGAATTTAGCTGAGGGAATTCCAGAAACCTTCACATTAAAAAGCTCTCAAATATATGAGGCCATGAGGGACCCCTTGTCTGGGATGGTCCGTGCAATCAGAAATGCTTTAGAGCTTTCTCCGCCTGAGCTAGCCGCAGATATTGCTGAAAGAGGTATTGTTCTTACTGGAGGAGGAGCTTTAATGAGGGACTTGGATGTATTAATTTCCTCTTCTACTGGAATTCCAGTTATTGTCGCTGAAGACCCTTTAACTTGTGTTGCAAGAGGTGGAGGTAAAGCTCTTGAAATTATTGACAAGTATAATATTGACCTGCTCTCAACAGAATAATTAACTAAATATGGCGAGATCTACGCCTACATATACTCCAGTTAGAAATTATGCTCTAGGTTTTATCCTGTCAGCATTTTTATTATTCAGCGATATTAGCTATGGAACTTTTTCACAATTGAGAGGTTTTGTTCAGGCTTCTAATCTCTATGTTCAGATGATTTCAGGCAGTATTTTTGAGAAATTTGATAATTCATTGTCTTTCTTTCAAGAAAGCAAAAACCTTGCTCAAGAAAATAAATTGCTAAGAGAGCAAATCCAAAAGACAAGAACTGAGGAATTCATTAAAAGAAAGGATTTAGAAGAGTCTCTCCAGATTATTGATCTTCAGAAGACATTAGTTAGCTCGCTCAAAAGTACTGATATTAATATATTCAAGATAGATTCAATAGATTTAAGAAACTATCTCTGTTGTTCAACACATAGAATCTTCTTAAGGAATTCAAACCGTGTTCAGGTAGCAGAAAATACCCCAGTTTTTGCAAAGAGTTCATTTGTTGGTCAAACAAAAAATAGTTATTTGAACTTTATTGAAGTCATACTTTTTTCAGATACTAATCACGTACTTCCAATTAAATCAAAGTTTTTTTTCTGTGATGCTAGGGGTATGGGAAAGCCATTGTTAATTTCCTGTAAAATCAATAAAAGTATTGCTAATTTTCAAAATAAGATTGGCGATACCATCTTTACATCTGGTCTAGGAGGTATCTTTTTAAAAAATATCGAAATTGGAATCATTTCAGCCATCAATCCAATTGCAATAAATGAAATTGAAGTTGTAATAACCTTAAAAACTAATCCATTGGAAGAAAACTTCTATGGGACGATAGGCATAAAAAGCGATGAAATTTAGTAATCATCTAATTATTTTATTAACAATTCTGGGGGGTTTTTGGCTTGATGAATTTTTAAACCCTACAACTATTAATTTCTTTCTGGAGTTAAATTTTGGCTTTTTAATTTTCGCTTATTGGGTTTTTGCATTGCCTGAGAGAATTCAAAGCTCCGTTGCATTGATATATGGATTAGTGATTGATTTATTATTTTCAAACGTGATTGGTTTAAATATGTTGTTCTTTATTACAACTTCTTACATCATTCACCTATATGTTTTTCGATTTAGAATTTTCTCTTATTTCCAATTATCTGTATTTTTTTCAGGATCATCCACTTTCTATACAGCATGTAAGTACCTATTACTATCTCCTAATAATTACTCTTATGTTGTTTTGCTGATTAGTTTTTTAATAACTTTAGCTTTATGGATTGGAATTTACTTTACCATGCGAGCTTTTAGAAGAAGTTTTTTAAACTTGTAGGGCATGAAGAGATTATTTTTTTTTTCCGCTGTTATTGTAAGCATTTTAAGCTGGATATTTTTTTTATTTCTAACTATTTTTACTCTTTCGCCATCGGGTTTAATTAAAGCTATAGACCAATTTTTTATACCCTCTGTTTCAGTAGAGTTTTCAGAACTTCAAAGCACTGGAAATGCCTTAAATAAAAATTTAAAGTTTTTTAATTTAAATATTATTCATAATGAAAACTCGATCATTCAA
>JADHNV010000042.1 GCA_016779285.1 SAR86 cluster bacterium | reverse complement strand
TAGAGGGGTTATCATTATTTCTTCTGGACAGAGGTGAAACTTCTACGGGATACTCTGTGACAAAGGTTGGTTGTATGAGATTAGTCTCAACTGATTTTTCAAAAATCTCTAGTAAAACTTTTCCAGCTCCCCAAGATTCCTTGAATGGCACTTTGATTGATTTGGAATAACTTCTAAGCTTGTCTAAGTTTGTTAAATCGTCATTGTTAAGCTCAGAGTTATGCTCTAGTACTAAATTATTAAGAGTTTTGATGGAGAAATTAGAAAGATCTATTTTGTCGCCATCCCATTCAATTTCATCATTGTTACCAATTGCGGCTGAAGCTGATTGAATAATATTCTTGGTGAAATCTATAGTTCCATCAAAAGTAGCAAAAGCAGCATAAAACTCCAACATCGTAAACTCTGGATTATGTCTAGTAGAAAGCCCCTCATTTCTAAAACTTCTGTTAATCTCAAAAACCTTTTCAAAACCTCCAACCAATAGCCTTTTTAGATGTAGCTCAGGTGCAATCCTTAAGAAAAGTTCTCTGTCTAGTGCGTTGTGATGGGTAATAAAAGGTTTTGCAACAGCTCCTCCCGGTATTGAATGCATCATGGGCGTTTCAACTTCGAGAAAACCATCTTCAAGCATTGAGGATCTAATAGATGAAACAATTTGAGAACGTTTTCTGAAGACCTCTTGAGATTCAGGGTTGCTCATTAAATCTAAGTACCTTTGGCGATATTTAATTTCAATATCAGCCAAACCTTTATGTTTTTCTGGCATAGGCCTAAGTGATTTTGTTATTAAGATGATGGCATGAGCTTCAACCGTCAGCTCTTCTGTTTTAGTCTTAAATAAATTACCTGTGATGCCAATAATGTCTCCAAGATCCCATGATTTAAAGTGCTTGTATAAATCAGGGTCTACATTATTTTTGCTGATATAAGCCTGTATATCTCCTGAACCATCTCTAATAGTTACAAAACTGGCATTACCCATCACTCTTTTTAAAACTATTCTCCCGGCTATGGATAAATTTATAATCTTTTTTTCTTCAAGCTCCTCTTTACTATGGTGGCCATAAGAATCGTGTAAATCTTTGGCTTTTTTAGAAGGAATAAAATTATTTACATAAGCAATATTAGCTTGTCTAAGCTCTTCAAGCTTTCTTCGTCTTTCTTCTAAGATAGAGGCCTCACCACCAATATTTGAATCACTCATTTACACTCCTTGGGTTAGACTAGCTTTAATAAATATATCTATATCTCCGTCGAGGATTGAAGAGATATTACCACTTTCAACGTTTGTTCTTAAGTCTTTAATACGGGATTGATCCAAAACATATGATCGGATTTGGCTTCCCCAGCCAATATCGGACTTGCTGTCTTCTAATAATTGTTGCTCATCTTTCTGTTTTTGCAGCTCTAGTTCATATAATTTTGATTTAAGCTGTTTAAAAGCATTATCTTTATTTTTATGCTGGGAACGATCACTTTGACACTGAACCACTGTCCCTGTTGGAGTATGTGTTAAACGAACTGCAGAATCTGTTTTATTAACATGCTGACCGCCCGCCCCTGAGGCTCTATAGGTATCAATTCTTACATCAGCAGGATTTAGTTCAACTTCAATAGATTCATCAATTTCTGGAGAAATAAATACAGATGCAAAGGATGTATGTCGTCTACTACCAGAATCGAAAGGAGATTTTCTAACTAACCGATGAACACCAGTTTCTGTTCTAAGCCATCCATATGCATAACTCCCCTTGATAAGTAACGATGCTGATTTAATTC
This sequence comes from SAR86 cluster bacterium, assembly GCA_016779285.1. GTDB lineage: Bacteria > Pseudomonadota > Gammaproteobacteria > Magnimaribacterales > D2472 > D2472. Next base: position 7,008 of record JADHNV010000042.1, on the reverse strand, counting down.
CTGCAACCTCTCCAGGGGAATGCTCAATAACAGATACTAAAAATTCATGTTTTTCTGCCCATCGTGTGTACATTCTCAGAAGCATATCAGCCCAGTCTTGTGCTTCAGTTCCGCCAGAGCCAGATTGAATATCAATAAATGCAGAATTGGGATCCATTTTATTGGAGAACATCCTATTAAATTCTAAATCTTCCACTTTGGAAGTGAGAGCTTTAGTTTCTTCATTGATTTCTTCGATTGACTCGTCATCAGATTCCTCAATCGCAATATCTAAAAATTCTAGATTGTCATTGATAGCCTCATCGACAGACACAAAAGAATTTAAAAATTTTTCTAAATCAGCTTTTTCTTTATTTAGAGATTGGGATAGCTCTAAATTAGACCAGGTAGACTCTTCAGATAATTTGTTATTAATATCCTCTAAGGAACTTTGTTTTTGAGCAACGTCAAAGATGCCCCCGGAGATCATTCATGCGATCTCTGAGGTTAGTTAGGATTGATTTAATTTCGCCTGTTTCCATGGTGTTCATTTTAATATCTTTAGCTAATCTATGAAATAGTTAAACAAATAAAGATCTACAAAGAATCTTATGCAGGGTTATTTTACTTCTCTGATCATTGGAAATGCAGGTGGAGAATCTGCAAGGAATACTCATAAATTAAAAAATTAGTTATTACGATTAATAAAGTTAGCAATTTGATTGTAATCCGCATCAAATGAATGAAGATACTCCTCTTTTTTAAATAAATCTCTTAACGCAAAAGGCAAAGAGTTTATTTCTATGTCTAATTCTTCATAGATTTTAGGAAATTTGGCTGGATGTGCGGTAGATAGAACAACATAATGATTATTTTCATCGCTTTTATCAAATGCCTCAACAGCAGCAACAGCTGTGTGAGGGTCTAAGATATAGTTAAATGATCGATGAGTTTCCTGAATTATTTTTTTTGTATCCAAATCATTTACTTTACTTGAAGAAAAAAGATGATCTTTCTTTTGCCAAGTAATAGGGTCGAGCTCAATAGGGTTGGCTGGAAAATTATCAAACATTTTGAAACATTTAGCAGAATCTCTATTCAAAAAGAGATCATAGACTAGCCTTTCAAAATTGCTGGCTACACTTATATCCATGCTTGGAGAAATGGTTTCATGAACAAATTTTTTTGAATAATTGTTGTCGCTAAAGAATCGATGCAAGATATCATTTTCATTGACAGCTACTGAAATTTTTTTAATTGGCAATCCCATTTTATATGCAGAGTAACAAGCAAAAACATTGCCAAAATTTCCTGTAGGAATAGAAAAATTTAAATTTGTTTTTTGATGCAATTGATTATAGGCATAAAAGTAATAACAAATTTGCCCGACTATCCGAGTCCAATTAATTGAATTAACTGCTAATAAATATTGATTATTATTTAAAAAATCACGTTTTTTAAAAGCATGCTTTACCAAGTCTTGGCAATCATCAAAAGTTCCATTAATTCTAAGAGCAAAAACATTTGAAGCCTTGATGGTGCTCATTTGTCTGCGCTGAACTTCAGACATATTTCCATTTGGAAGCATGATAAAACTTTTAATTCGACCGTAGTTTTTACATGCATCAATTGCCGCTGAGCCAGTATCACCTGAGGTTGCCCCAAGCACAATTGCAGTTTTATTTTCAGACTCTAAAACTTTATTAAAAAATGCTGCAGCTAGCTGTAAACCAAAATCTTTAAATGCTGCAGTTGGTCCATGAAATAGTTCAAGAATTGAAACCGAATTAAAATTTTTTATACCTATTAAATCTTGGTGTTCAAAATCATGCCAAGTTGATTCTAGTATTCTTATTGTTTCATCGCGAGAAAAAGATGAAGATGTATATAAAGGTACAATGCATTTTGCTATATCCACAAATGATGTTTTAGACTTAATTTCATCTAAATCTACTTGCGGCCAGTGATCCGGCATAAATAGACCGCCATCATCAGCAAGGCCTTGCATTAAAATTGATGCAAAATCTTTATTAGAGTCTTTTCCTCTGGTTGAGTGAAAAAGCATTACAAATCCTCAATTCTAATAATTTTAGAATTTAAAATGACTGGGTGGTTTTCTAAATCCTGTAAAGCTACTTGCATCTCCTTTTCAATAATAGGGTCAGTAAGAATTACTATAGGCACATTACCATTGTCTAACTGGTCTTTTTGAATGACCTTATCAAAGCCGATGCCCTGTGCTGCAAATATTTTACTAATTAACGCTAGAACACCAGGCTCATCTTTTACCTCTAAGTAAACATAATATTTAAAAATTAAATCATCAAAATTCAATAAGTTAGGCTTTTTAGAAAAATCTGGGTATTGCATCGGATTAGATTGATTTGAATTAGCAAGTGTATATAAATCAGATATTAAGCCTGATGCTGTAGACTCCCTTCCAGCACCCGATCCAGCAACATGAAACTCTCCAAGGAGATTGGTATCAAATTGAATTCCATTTCTTACCCCTTTCAATCCTGCTAAGCTAGAATTTTTACTAAGCATCACGGGGTGACTTCTTAGCTCCAAACCCCGATCATTTAGTTTTGCCACAGCTAAATGCTTAACTGTAAAATGAAAGTCATTTGCATAAGCAAAGTCCTCTGATTGAATATTTTCTATGCCCTCAATGTAAAAATTGGTTGTGGGAAGACCACTATTAAATGCTAAGGCTGAAAGGATCCCAATCTTTTGTGCTGCATCAGTTCCATTGATATCCAAGCTAGGATCTGGCTCTGCATAACCTTTCTCTTGAGCTTCATTTAACACGGCTTCAAATGAGGCACCCTCCTCCATCTTGCTCAAGATAAAATTTGTTGTTCCATTTAACATGCCTGCAACTTTCGAAATTTTATTTGCGATTAAATCATTGGAAAGCATCTTGATAGCAGGAGTACCTGCGCAAACAGCAGATTCAAATAGCAGTTGTACATTGTTTCTTTTAGCTAAATTAATAAGCTCTTGGCCATGTTCAAAAATGACTGCTTTATTTGCAGTAACGACATGCTTGCCAGAATTTAAAGCCATGGTTATTAACTCTTTTGCCGTTTCAACTCCACCTATTAATTCAACAAGAACATCTATGTCTTCATCAACTACCTTAAAAATATCTCTTAAAATTTTTGTTGAGCCTGGGTTACATTTCGGATTGTCACGTCTAGCACCAATACAGCATATCTCCCAATCAGCATAGATTTCATCTCCACCAACTAATTGCTCATAGAGCCCAGTTGCAACATTTCCCCAGCCACAAATACCTATTTTTAATTTAGTCATTTTTAATTCAATCTGGTTAATAGATCTTCGGGAGGCAGATATCCAGGAAGCAGCTCACCGTTTGACTTAATTATAGCTGGGGTACCTGTAATTCCAATCTTTTGGCCTAGAAGAAAATGCTTTTCAACCGGATGATCTTGGCACAAAGATATTTGAAGGTCTTCACCCTGCTTCATTTTTGTTAAAGTGTCTTTGGGATCTGCAGAACACCAAGCTGTAACAATTTTATTATAGGAATCAGAAGCTAGCCCAGATCTTGGAAATGCAACATAATTAATAGTAATTCCTAGGTTATTGAAATCATTGATCTCATTATGAAACTTTCTACAGTAGCCACAATCTACGTCAGTAAAAATAGTCACTTTATGCTTTTCATTATTAGATTTAAAACTAATAAAATCAGAATTAGTTAGTGCTAAATCTAAAATACTTTTTCGTTTTAAATTTATTTCATCTTTTGTTGTATTTTTAAGTCTATTTTGATCAATTGCATACAACTCGCCGTAAAAAAAGAATTCCCCATTTTTTGAAGCATAAATAGGCTGCAAATCTCCAATATCAACAATATATATATTTTCTAGCTGAGATTTTTTTACACTTTGCACAGACATTCCCTCAGGAAGAACGTCATTAATTTTCGATGAAATTAATTGCTCATCGGGTTTTGCATTTAATGTAAAAATTAAAATAAATATTAGCAAAAGTATCTTCATAAAAAATTAGCCCCTTGGGTGATGCTGTTTCACCATATCACTTAGCCTTTGTTTAGCAATATGAGTATATATCTGTGTTGTAGATAGATCACTGTGACCTAACAACATTTGGACTGATCTTAGATCAGCTCCATTGTTTAGCAAATGAGTTGCAAATGCATGTCTGAGAGTATGTGGTGAAACATCCATGGGTAAGTTTGTTGCATTTAGGTAGATTTTAATTCTATGCCAAAAAGCCTGTCGTGTAATCTTCTTGCCTTGTTGGCTGATAAAGAAATCTCGCGAATTGAGAGATAAATTATTTTTACGTCTAAACTCAATATACTTTATTAACCATGAAAGAGCATCGTCTCCAAAAGGAATCATTCTCTCCTTTCCACCCTTTCCCATTACCTTCACCAATGATCGATTAAGGTCTAAATTTGTATATTTTAAATTTATTAGTTCGCTAATTCTTACGCCTGTTGCATACATCAACTCGATCATTGTCCTATCTCTTAATCCAATAAAGTTAGAACAATCCGGTGCATCAATTAAACTTTTTACATCAATAATGGATAAAGATTTCGGCAAAGCTTTAGCGCTCTTAAGACCAGAAATATTTATAATGGGATTAAAACTTAAAAGTTTTTTTTTACTTAAATGATTAAAGAAATGTTTTAGAGATGAAAGCTTTCTGTTGATGCTTGTGTTACTGAGGCTGATGCTTTGAAAATATTTTAAATAGGCCTCTATATCTTCCTCAGTTGCATTAATTACTTTGCATCCTTTATTTAAAAACAGCCATTTAATAAAAGCCTGACAATCATTTGAATAAGCTTTTATTGTATTTTCAGACAAGCCTTTTTCAAGGCGGAGACTTGATAAAAAAGAATCTAACAATGGATCCTTTTTTAGATCGGGGGACATGATATTAGTCTAGTCTTTCTTTGATTCTTGCTGATCTTCCAGACCTTTCTCGGAGATAATAAAGCTTGGCTTGCCTTACATCACCTTTTCTCTTGACTGTAATCGAGTCAATCATTGGGCTATGAAGCTGGAAAGTTCTTTCTACACCTATGCCGCTGGATATTTTTCTGACTATAAATGCTGAATTTAAACCAGCATTCTTAATATTCATCACAACTCCCTCAAAAGCTTGAAGTCTAGTTCTTTCACCTTCTCTAACTTTTACAGACACCACGACGGTATCTCCTGGTCTAAATGAGGGGATATCATTTTTTAGTTGACTGGCTTCAAATGATTCAATAATTTGTGCAGGTGATTTTTCGTCGGTTGTGACTGGGGTTACTTCCTCAGACTGATCAGCCTCAACTGATTCATCTATGGCAGCTGTTTCTTCTTGTTGCTCTGAAGTTTCTTCTTCCAACGCCGGTGTATTATCTTTTGCTAACTCTTCAGACGAACTTTCAGAGGATTCTGCAGCTTCCATAGAAGGTTCTTCGGTCGAAGATTCCTCTGAAACTGTTTCATTTACCTCAACATTTTCAGCTGTTGTTGCGTCTAAATTTTCGTTATCTTTATCTGCCATGATTTTGCCTAAAAAATGAGCTATAGGATACGCTTAGAAGCCAAATCTTCCAAGAGTTTTTTTTGTTTTTTTGTTAATTTTACACTTTTTAATAGCTCAGGTCTTCTTTCAAAAGTTCTTTTTAAAGCCTGAACATCTTTCCATTCTTGTATTTTCTCATGATCTCCTGACAATAATATTTCCGGAACTGACTCTGAGTTAAAATTTTCTGGTCTAGTAAATACTGGCCCCTTTAAAAAGCCTTGACTCAAAGAATCTTGTTCAACAGACGCTTTGTTACCAATGACACCCGGAATGAATCTTGATATAGAGTCAATTAAATTTAATGCAGCAAATTCACCGCCACTTAAAACAAAATCACCAATTGAAATTTCTTCATCAATATATTGTGAAATAAATCTCTCATCAATTCCTTCATACCTTCCTGCAATAATTGTGATGCTTTTTAATGATGAAAGCTCTTTGGCTTTTTTATGGTTAAAAAGAGTTCCTTGAGGGGATAAGTTGATCACCTTTCCTACTTCATCTACTGGAATATCTTTGAGCGATTTCTCTAAGGGCTCTGCCATCAAAACCATACCTGCTCCTCCACCATATGGTTTGTCATCAACCTGTCCATGCTTATTAATTTGATGATCTCGTAAATTATAGGTATTAATTTTAATATCTTGTCTGTCTATAGCTTGACCAAGTAAACCGAAATTTAATGCTTCAAAAATCTCTGGAAATAAGGTAATTATGTTGATATTCATTTAGTTTAATAATCTTCTTGCCAATCAACTAAAATAGAATTTTCTGATTTATCAATTGAGATAATCACTCTATTTTTGATGAATGGTATTAAAAGATTTTTTATTGTTTTATTTGTCGGCTTTATCTCCAACACATCACTTGCACCAAAGTTATTTACCTCTTTAACCCGGCCAAGATGTCGACCTTCCAGATTTATAACTTGCATTCCCTTTAGTTCAAACCAATAGGCTTCATTCTCTTTTAATTCAGGCAGCTCTGATTTAAGTACAAATATATCTTTTTGACCGAATGCCTGAAGCTTATCGATATCATCTATAGATTTAAGTTTTGCAACAATATTTGAATTATTTTCTTTCATGTATTCAAAATGCACTTCTTCCATAGCCAAGGATGACTGAGCATAGAAATTTTTGTACGAAAAAAGTGTTTGCGAGTTCTCAGCGTATGATCTGAGGAAAAACTCTCCTTTAAGGCCTCTAGTCTTGCCTATTTTAGCAATCAGGAGAAATAGTGAAAGGTCTGCTGAATTATTTTTTTTCATCATCTGAAGATTCTTCTTCAGATTCTTCTGACTTTAATTCTTCAACTGGAGCTTCTTCTGCTGCTTCTTCTGCTGGAGCTTCTTCTGCTGGAGCTTCTGCCTCAGCTGCTGGAGCTTCTTCTGCTGGAGCTTCTTCTGCTGGAGCTTCTTCTGCTGCTTCTTCTGCTGGAGCT
>JADHNV010000041.1 GCA_016779285.1 SAR86 cluster bacterium | reverse complement strand
CTGCAGATGATCCAGCCATAGTTATCAATTTTGATAATCCAACCGATTCACTAATCTTTGGAACAGATAAAAAATCAGGCGTTTATTTATATGATCTAGAGGGCAATGAATTAAGCTATGCGCCACTGGGCAACATAAATAATATTGATGTTCGTCAACTTAATGATCAAGTATTTGTTACAGCAACCAACAGAAGCATTCAGGCCATAGAGTATTGGGTCTTTAATCAAAATGATTTTTTTAATACAAGCAATCATGCTGATATTTTTTCGACAGCAATTAGAACGTCAACCACGTTATCTGCAATAAATATTTATGGTATTTGCATGGGATTAATTAACTCTGTTCCAGTTGCCTTTGTCACTGAGGACATGGGACCAAGCGTTGAATTGTGGACTTTAGACAATTCTACTTTGGTTGGAACCTTTGATAATGGGGGTGAGTCAGAGGGCTGTGTGTTTGACGATGAAAATCAAGCTTTATTTATTTCTGAGGAAGAAACCAATGGAGTTTTAAAAGCTTATGACCTCTCTTCAGAATTTCCATTCGAATCACCATTTATTGTTGATTCTCGTGAAGGAAATATTGGTGGAGATCCTGAGGGTGTTGCTTTGTATAAGACTTCAGCCACAGAAGGATATGTGGTTCTCTCTTCTCAGGGCGATAACAAATATAATCTATATAATAGAAAAGCACCTTATGCTTTTATCACCAGTTTTCAGATTGCAGATCAGGATGGTGGCATAGATGGAACATCTGATACTGATGGCATTTCTGTTTCAAGTTTCAATTTTGGTGGAGAGTTCTCTAAAGGCTTGATGGTAGCTCAGGATGGTTACAACTATGATGGCGATGAACTGAAGAATCAAAACTTTAAAATCATTTCCTTCAAAGAGATCTTAAACAAAATTAATCTAGATTAACTCTGTTTGCTGAAATTTCATTTGCATAAGTTTCATAAACTTCTACAAACTCAGGGTGAGTTAATATCCAAAACTCATTATTTTCAATTTTCTTAAAAACAATGATAGCCAAGTCTTCAGGAGTCATGCCTTCTTTAACGCCATCGGCAAGCCACTGTGCATTATTCTTAGCACTTTCATGTTGATCAATAGAAGATTCATCAAGGTCTAAGCCAAGGTGGTCCCTTTCAATGATATTGGTTTTAACCAATCCAGGACAGAGCACAGATACACCGACCATATCATTGCCTGCTAGGTCCTCATGCAAGGTTCGGGTTAAACCTACAACTGCATGCTTAGTGGTTGTATAGGGCGCAAGAGCTGGGCCAACGATGATACCTGCCATGGATGATGTATTAATAATATGACAACGCTCTTGACTGGCAATCATCTCATCAACAAAAAGATTTAAGCCATAAATGACACTCATCAAATTTACATCAATAATTCGTTGCCAGTTTTTTTGATCAGCTTTCCAGGCTCGACCCTCTAAAAAGATTCCTGCATTATTGAACAGGAAATGAACCGCTCCAAACTTAGCTTCAATTTTTTCTTTTGCTTTTGAGAAGTCTTCTAAGTTAGATACATCGCAGTGGATGATCATGGCAGGGCAGTCAGCCATGAGGCTATGAGTCTCATTTAAACCATCTGTGTTGAGGTCCATTAAGACAACATTCATTTTAAGTTTTGCAGCATGTAATGCTAGGCCTCTGCCAATCCCGCTGGCAGCGCCAGTAATTAAAGCAGTTTTGTTTGTAAAAATATCAGCTTGCAAGATACCCGCCATCAACAGGGAAGTAGGAACCAGTAATATAAGATGCCTCGGATGATGCTAAGAAATAAATTAAGTTGGCTACCTCATCCGATGTTGCAACTCGATTCATGGGAATGCGCTGCAGCATGTATTGCATAATATTGTCATCTTTCATGAGTTCGGTATTCATGGGTGTATCAATGACGCCTGGACCAATGGCATTTGCTCTAATGTTTATGGTGGCATAGTCCTGCGCGATTGATTTGGTTAACCCTACCACTGCATGTTTCGATGCAGCATAAGGGGCTTGTGCTGCGCTGGCTCTAACTCCCATGATAGAGGCTACATTTACGATTGCTCCTTTATCAATCTTTTGCACCTTTGCTAGTTTGCAAAATTCTCGACAGGCATAAAAGGTGCCATGTAAATTAATATCGATAGTTCTATGCCATTCCTCGACTGGATATTGATGTAATGGACTTAAGGAAGGGCTAATGCCGGCACAATTAACCAGCACATGAGCCCGTTGATTGTCGGCTAGTAAGTCTTGAAAAATTGTTTCTATTTGGGTGTGATTGGTAATATCACAATGTATGAAATTAACATCACAAGTATCTGATTTAAGGTTTTTTACTGCTTCTTCTCCAGCATCTTTGTTAGCATCCAAGATTAATACTTTGTAGCCTTCATTTAAAAATCTTTTGACAGCACTTAATCCGATACCTGAGGCACCTCCTGTAATGACTGCTAATTGATGTATGTTTTTGTCTGTCATAGGGTTCACTTTTTAAAATCAGTTAATTCATCGTTCTTAGCAAACTATAACGAACCATGAGTTTGCATACAATATGGGCATCTTTTTTATGACCATTAAAAAATCACTTCATACAAGTTGATTGATGTCTGTATTTATTAGATAGTAAACTCCCGATGATGCATTCTGATAAATACATACAGGCACTGGTTGACAACCAATCTTTTTTTGAGATTCATCAAGAAGAGGTTCTTGGTGTAAAGATGGATGTTTTTAAAAATCGACCGAGATCATTGGTCGATTTTATTGAGCTTTCTGCAAGCCATGGCGAGAAACCTTATTTGATCTATCAAGATAAAGTCATTAGCTTCACCCAACATCTTCGATTGGTAAAAAAAGCAGCTCATATTTTGCAATCACAACATAATGTTAAGCCTGGAGACAGGGTTGCTATTTATGCTGCTAATTGTCCCGAATGGATTATATTTTTCTGGGCGACGGTTAGCATTGGTGCCATCGCTTGCGGTTTGAATGGTTGGTGGAAAGGCTCAGAAGCTATTAAGGCCATAGCTGCTGCTGACCCAAATGTAATAGTTTGCGATCAAAAACGGTTTGATAGAATTGCTGATCAAGCAAAGCATCCAACTCTTATTTTTGAAGACTTAGATTTAACTTCACATGAAGAAGAGCTAAATTCTTTTATTCGCATTAATGAGGATGAGTGTGCCTGTCTTTTATACACCTCTGGGACAACAGGAACACCCAAGGGTGTGATGACCTCTCATCGATCTATGATTGCCAATTCAACATTGCAAATGCTTCAGGGTGCAGCTGTTTCTCAGCATTCATCAAGCCACGGTATTGATTGGTCAAAGAACACTCCAACCAGCTTGCTCACATCTCCTTTATTTCATGTTTCAGGTTTATCAGCGGGCGCCGTAACCAGTTTATTTGCAGGCTCTACAACTTTGGTATATGACGGAAGATTCTTAGCAGATAGAGTCATTCAATTAATACAAAAATTTAGTGTTACCTCATGGGGTGGAGCTGTTCCAACAGCCCTGAAAAGAGTTCTAGATGAAGCCGAGCTCAATAGCCTAATCCTTGATAGCGTATTGGTTGTTGGAGGCGGCGGAGCTCCAATGCCCCCTGAACTAATAGAAAGAACAAAGAAGGCTTTTCCTAATTCTGAGTATAGTTTTGGTTATGGCTATGGACTTACAGAATCTGGTGCTATTACTATTATTAACTGGGGAGAAAATCTTAAAGCTGAACCTTCATCACCGGGTCAACCAATGCCAAGCATTAAAATTGAATTAAGGGATGAAGAGGGTGGTTTAGTCACAGCAGATTCTGTTGAGGGAGAAATATACGTTCAAAGTCCTTCGGTAATGCTTGGTTATTACAACAATCCAGAAGCATCAGCTGCTGCTCTTACTAACGATCGATGGTTGCGAACAGGAGACTGGGGCTACAAGAAAGGCTTGCTTTACTTCATCTCATCAAGACGGACAGATCTAATTTTAAGAGGCGCTGAGAATGTTTACCCTCAAGAAATTGAATTAATTTTAGATTCTCATAAAGATGTTGAGGAATCAGCTGTGATTGGCATTCCTCATGATGATTTAGGTCAAGAAGTGATGGCGATTGTATCAACTAAAAATTCTCAATTAAGCGATATCGAATTATCAGCATGGGTTAGTAAAGACCTAGCAGATTTTAAAGTACCTTCTAAATGGAAAATGATTAATACACCTTTGCCTAGAAATGCTTCAGGAAAATTAATGAAACATGTTTTAATAGATACATCTAAAAATACAATGGTGGAAGAGGATGAGTGATTCAAAAGATTTGCTAAGAGCTCCTTTTGAGCTTGCATATAATTACAAGCGCTCAAGTGGCCCTGTTATGTCTGAATTCTTTGAAGCTCTTGGTCAGCAAAAAATTTTAGGAACAAAAAGTAGAGCTGGTAAAGTTTTTTCTCCCGCTGCTGAATTTGATCCTGAAACTCATGAGTCTTTAAAAGAAATGGTTGAAGTTGGTCCCGGTGGATCGGTTGAATCGTTCAGCTGGATTGAAGTCCCACAAAACCATCATTTAATCAAAGATCCATTTGCCTTTGCTTTAATTAAACTCGATGGAGCTGACTCCTCTATGCTCCACATGATTGCAGATTGCAATGAAGCAGATTTAAGCATCGGCACAAGAGTAACGGCTGCTTGGTCTGAAACTTCAGACAAAAGAATTACAGATATAAAATTTTTTACTTTAGAAAAATGAGCGCAGAAGATACACCAAAAGATTATTCAGAGTCACCTATTAATTTAGAATATTTCTATACAGCTGGTTCAGCCACGACGAGGTTTTTAAATCAGGTTAAAGAAGGCAATATTGTTGGGCAGGGTTGTCCAAAATGTAAAGCGGTTTATGTCCCTCCAAGAGGGAGCTGTCCAAGATGTGGAGTTGCAACCGATATAGAGGTTCCACTAACCGATAAGGGCTGCATAGAGTCATTTACCGTGGTGCATATTCCTATTCCAGGAAATCCTATCGTGCCCCCCTATGTTTGCGCGATGATTCGATTGGACGGAGCTAATATTTCATTTTTGCATCTTATCCAAGATATTGATATTGAGAAAATAAGAATAGGCATGCGCATTCGGGCTGTTTGGAAGCCTCAAGAGGAGTGGACCCATTCTTTAGAGAATATTAAATGGTTTGCTCCTATCGATGAACCAGATGTAGATGTTGCAACTTTGAGGTTCCAAGAATCATGAAAAGAGTTGCTATCGTTGGGTATGCTCAACATCCAATATTAAAAAATGCGGGAGCATTGAATGAGGTTGAGCTAATCATGCCAGTGGTGCATCAGCTATTTAATGATTTGGGAATCAGCCAAAAGGATATTGATTTTACCTGTTCTGGCAGTTGTGATTATCTCCAAGGCGCGGCTTTTGCCTTTGTTGAGGGTTTGTCTGCTATTCAAACTAACCCGCCCATCAAGGAATCTCATGTTGAAATGGATGCAGCATGGGCTATGTATGAGTCAATGTTAAAAATTCAAATGGGTGATGCTGAGACGGCTTTAATCTATGGTTTTGGCAAATCATCTCCTGGAGATTTAGATGCAATTATTTCACTGCAAATGGATCCATATTACATTTCTCCTTTATGGCCTGACCGAGTCAGTTTAGCGGCCCTCCAAGCGAGAGTTCTACTCAATCAAAATATCATTACCCAAGAGCAAATGCTTGCAACAGTTATGGAAGCAAGAACTAACTCAAAAAATAATAAGAACGCTTTAATAACAGATTTAATTGACGAGTCAGATTATCTAAATAATCCAATGGTATCTTCTCCATTAAATAAGTTGGATTGCCCACCAATTTCAGATGGTTCCTCTGCGATGATTATTGCATCAGAAGAGAAAGCTTATGAATTTACAGATCATCCTATCTGGATAGAGGGCATTGATCATAGGATTGAATCATCAAACCTAGGCTCTAGGAATCTTGCTACTTCCAACACTTTGCAAGCTTCAATGAAGCAATTAAATTTAAAAAATATAAAGTTTGATGTTGCTGAATTGCATACCCAGTTCAGTCATGAAGTGCCTTTTTTAAAATTTTTACTCAATCTTCAAGATGTTCCAACCAATCTTTCAGGCGGCCCATTAGTGGGAAACGTTATGATGTGCGCAGGACTTGATGCGGTTGGCAAGACCTATGAATCACTAAAAGATAATCAACTAACTCATGGCTTGGCACACGCAACTTCTGGACCCTGCCTTCAACACAACATGTTAGTCCACCTAGAGGCAAAAAAATGATTCAAGCAGGCGTAATAGGTGTTGGGCAGACAAAATATGATGCTAAAAGACGCGATGTTTCCATGGCTGGATTGGTCAGGGAAGCCATTGACAATGCAATGCTAGCAGCCAACCTTGAATGGGATGCTATTGATGCGGTGATCTTAGGCAAGGCACCAGACATGTTTGAAGGCGTAATCATGCCCGAATTATATTTAGCTGATGCAATTGGAGCTGTAGGTAAGCCTGTATTGAGAGTTCACACTGCCGGCAGCGTTGGTGGAAGTACCGCAGTGATTGCTGCCTCGCATGTTTGTTCTGGTCAGTTTAAGACGGTGCTGACAGTAGCTTTTGAGAAACAATCTGAATCCAATGCGACATGGGCTTTATCTCCCCGATACCCATACTCTCCACATATAAACGCTGGGGCTGGTGGTTACTTTGCTCCTTTCATTAGGGAGTACATTCGTCGATATGAGGCACCTGAACATATTGGTTGGAAAGTGGCAGCCAAGGATCGTCAAAATGCACTAAAAAACCCATTAGCTCACCTTCATATTCCTGGCATAGATGAAAAAATGGTAAGTGACACCCCTATGCTCTGGGAGCCTTTACGCTATCTTGAAAGCTGTCCCTCTTCCGATGGCGCCTGTGCGATGATTATTACTGCACAAGACCAAGTGGGCTCAAGAAATGTTGCATGGATTAAAGGTATGGCCGTCAGATCAGAGGGCACTTTGTCGGCCGGTAGGGATGAAGTAAATCCTCAAGCTGGAATTGATTGTGCAAAAGATATTTATAATCAAGCAGGCATTCAAAATCCATTTAATGAAATAGATTGTGCCGAGATCTATGTTCCGTTTTCTTGGTATGAGCCAATGTGGTTAGAGAACCTAGGATTTTGTGATTTAGGGGAAGGCTGGAAACTAACAGATAAAGATGCAACTGCAATTGATGGCGAGCTTCCATTTAATATGTCTGGTGGAGTTTTATCTTCTAATCCAATTGGGGCATCTGGGATGATTAGATTTGGTGAAGCTGCACTTCAAGTCATGGGATTAGCAGAGGACCATCAAGTTGAAGATGCTAAAGTTGCAATGGGTCATGCTTATGGTGGTGCTGCACAATTTTTTGCTATGTGGATAGTATCATCATCACTTGACTAGATAGAGGAGTTTTATGAATACAGATCATGCAATAGTAGAAGAAAAAGGCCATATCATGGTGATCACACTCAATCGACCTGAAAAAAGGAATGCTTTGAGCCCTGGCATGCTTGTAACTATTTACGAAGCCTGGAGAAAACTAGATGAAGATCCTAACTTGCGTTGTGCAGTTCTAACTGGGGCTGGCGGAACCTTCTGTTCTGGGGCTGATCTAAGCGCCATGAAAGATGGGAATGAAGATTCTGACATGATGGAGAAGCTTAAGGAGATTCCTGATCTGCATTGGCAATCTTTGCTAAGACATAACAGACCAACTAAGCCAATTATCGCTGCCGTTGAAGGCTTTGCCCTTGCTGGCGGTACAGAAATTTTACAAGGAACTGATATCAGGGTTGCCGGCAAAAGCGCAGTCTTTGGTCTATCAGAACCTCTAAGAGGCTTATTTCCATTAGGCGGTTCAACTGTTCGTCTTAGGCGTCAAATTCCATATACTCTTGCAGCGGAGGCCCTATTAACCGGTAGACGAATTTCTTCCGATGAAGCCCTAAGATTTGGCTTGATTGGTCATGTTGTAGAAGATGGAAGCGCATTAGAAAAAGCCATGGAAATTGCTGAAACTGTTAGTGAAAATGCTCCTTTATCTATTCAGGCTATTGTGAAATCACTGCGTGAGATTGACGAAAGCTATTCAGAAGCTGAGGCTTTAGAAAAAGAACTTGAAATAGGCCAACCAATTTTTTCTACAGAAGACATGATGGAAGGATTGACCGCATTTGCTGAAAAAAGAAAACCGAATTTTAAAGGAAAGTGAGCAAACTTTTAGTAGAAACCAATGAGGGTGTTCGTACCCTTACTTTCAATCGTCCTGAGACTAAAAATGCATTTGATGCAGAGCTGTGGGGTCTTTTTAGAGATGCATTAAATTCTGCTAGTGATGACCCAGATATTTCTTCAGTAGTTGTTACAGGATCCTCGAATACTTTTTCATCTGGTGTTGATTTAAGCAGCATGATGGGAGATGGTGGCGCTGAATATGAAGAGCCCTTTGAAACCTGTATTGATGCTTTGATTAATTTCAAAAAGCCTTTGATAGGAGCTGTAGAGGGTGCGGCTGTAGGAGGCGGTGCAACAATTCTTTTACATTTTGATGCTGTTTTCATTGCACCTAATGCAAAGATCAAATATCCATTTTCTGATTTGGGATTGGCTCCAGAAGTGGGCAGCTCTTTTTTGCTCTTTCAATCTCTCGGATATCAACAAGCTGCACAACTGTTATTTGAATCCAAACCAATTGATGGAAAAAGATATTATGAATTGGGTTTAGCTAAATATGTTGGTGAGGATTTTTTAGATGAGGCTAATAAATAT
>JADHNV010000040.1 GCA_016779285.1 SAR86 cluster bacterium | reverse complement strand
AGCAAACAAGAGTTGAGCTTGAGAAAATGATTCACAAAAAAGTTTTATTAAAAACTTTTGTGAAAGTAAATAAGAATTGGAATAATGATGCTCAGTATTTAAGCAGCCTTGGAGTGGGCAGCAATCAAGATGCCACATAACTGGGAGTCATGCTTTCTATTGCATGCCAGGTCTTTTGGGGACACATCAATCATTGCAGATGTTTTTACAGAATCTTCAGGAAAAATTTCAATTATGGCTAAGGGTGCAAAAAATCCTCGATCAAAGTTTTTTGGTCATTTGCTTCCTTTCTCTGCCTTGAGAATAATTGTTGCCGGAAAATCGGAAATGAAAACTTTAACTCAGATAGATTCTAACTATGCCTCGCAGTCAGTTAAAGGACCTCATGATCTTTATACTTACCTCTATGTTAATGAATTGATGATGCGTCTTCTTCCAAAAGGATTGCCCAATCAAGAGCTATACAACCTTTATCAAAACTTTATTGAACTTGCTAGATCTGATGCAATTTCTGAGCTTGATTTAAGGGTATTTGAGTTTGATCTTCTCGATGTGCTTGGATATGGAATTAATTTTGATACGGATAGCAAAGAGAATTCAGAATTTAAAGATTCAATTATGTATTCATACATGCCTGAGAAGGGATTTCATCAAAGCGGGGATGACGAGGGCTTTTCTGCTAATGAAATTGCAGCAATTAAAAGTAGAACCCTTGAGGGAATTGATAAGTTAAAATTAAAACAACTGTCGCAAGTTGCCATTAGTGCATGCTTGGATGGCAGAGAGCTAAGCAGCAGGAATTTTTTTAAAAAAATTAGAATATGATTTATGGGATTGGAACAGATTTAGTTGATTTAGATAGAATTAAGAACATGAAGTCTCTATCTGCTTTTGCAAATAAAATTTTAGGTGACCAAGAGCTTGAGCAATATTCAGATATGCCAGAAGGGCGCAGTCAATCCTATCTTGGCAAGCAATTTGCTGCCAAGGAAGCTTTCGTTAAAGCACTTGGAACGGGATTCAAAGACCCAGTGTTTCCTCGTGATATCCAAATAATTAGAAATTCAGCTGGCAAACCGGAGGTTTTATTATCTGTTAAGGCAAAATCTTATGTTGAGAGCTTGGGCATCATCAAATCACATGTTAGTCTAGCCGATGAAAGCAATCATCTACTTGCATTTGCAGTATTAGAAAAATGAATAAAATACTTCTTTTAGGTCCACCAGGTGCTGGCAAAGGAACTCAGGCAGATATAATTTGCAAATTTCTTAAAATACCTAAAATCAGCACCGGAGATATGTTGAGATCAGCAATTGCATCAGGCAGTGAGTTAGGTAAAAAAGTTACAGACATTATGAATTCTGGCCGTCTGGTTTCTGATCAGATTATCATTGAACTGATTCTTGATCGCATTGCTCAGCCTGACTGTGAAAAGGGTTATTTATTTGATGGTGGCATCAGAACTGTGGGTCAAGCTGATCTATGCGTTGAAAATAATATTGAGTTCACGCATGTAATTGAGATTAAGGTTGATGATGAGGTGATTATAGATAGAATGTCGGGTAGAAGGGTCCATCCAGGTTCGGGAAGAAATTATCATTTGATCTTCCAACCCCCAAAAAATGAGGGTGTAGATGATATTACCGGAGAGGCACTCATTCAAAGGGAAGATGACATGCCTGAAACGGTTAAACATCGGTTACAGGTTTATCAAGATGAAACTAAACCTCTTGTTACCTACTATCAATCTCAAACAAGTAAAAGCTCCCTGAAGTATATTGCTGTTGATGGCTCTCAGTCTGTTGAAAAAGTATTTGAGGACATTGAGCAAAATTTTTAATTGAATGAAAATTTTATCTTTTGATGTTAGTGGAAATTACTCATCAATCTCATTGCTCAATGATGATGAGGTAAATACTTTTACTCAAACCCATGACCGAAAAGATAGACCAAACTGGGATCAGCTTTTTGCGAGAGTTGGCTTTGATTCCAATGAAGACTTCGATGCTCTGGATGCTTTAGCTTTTGCTTGCGGCCCAGGCTCATACACAGCGCTTAGAATCACAGCCTCCTTTCTAAAAGCTGTAGCTGTAGCAAAGGAATTACCACTGATTGCAGTATCTAACCTTGAGTCTCTTGCGCTTGAGGCATGCCAATGGATTGATGAGGTTGAGGCAGAAATTTATATAGCCATTGAAGCTGATTTAAAAGAAAGCTATTTTTGCAGTTATCAGAAAAATAAAGATGAGCTTACACCAACAAGAGCCGAGTCAGTGATGGAGATGAATCAATTGTCTTCTTTATTAGAAAAAGATGATTGTTATTTTGCTGGAACAGGTTGGCCTGTGGAAGCAGGAAAGCACTCTAATTTTTTAGCACGAGCTGAAGGCAGCGCTGAATCCATTGCGTCATTGGCTAAGAAGAGGCTGGCAAGCGGTGCAAGCTTTCTTCCAGAGAATGCAAATCCTGTTTATCTTAAAACCCCTGATTATAAAAAAATATGATTTCAGATTATTTTCTTGCGCTCCTTCTTGCGCTGATTCAAGGTTTAACTGAATTTTTACCAGTTTCAAGTTCAGCACATTTATTATTTCCATCATTGCTGTTTGGAGCAAAAGACTTTGGGATTGTTTTTGATATTTCAGTTCATGCTGGAACCTTAGCTGCAGTAATGTATTTTTTTAAAAAAGATATCCAGGGGCTAATCTATGCTTGGATGCCATGGCAAAAAACTAGGAGCAAAGAAGATTTTTCTCTGGGATTAAACCTTCTTGTTGCAACCTTGCCAATTGTTCTTGTTGGATTGCTAGCATCTGATTTAACCGAGTCTAGATCTGCAAATATCAATTCAATCGCATGGGCAAACCTTGTATTTGCTGGCTTGTTATACGCTGCCTTTAAGTCCTCACGTCAATCTAAATCTTTAACTGAGTTGACGTTAATTGCAGCCTTGATAATTGGATGTTTTCAAGCGCTGGCTGTATTCCCAGGCGCCTCTAGATCTGGGATGGCAATTACAGGAGCGCTAATTATTGGATTAAATATTAAAGACACTTCAAAGTTTGCTTTTCTATTAAGCATTCCTACAATTTTGGGTGCATTGGTATTAATGCTTGCCAAGGGCGCTTATTCGATTGCAATAAGTGATATCCTCATCATGCTCACAGGCTTCATTGGCTCAGCGCTAATAGCATTTTTTACTATTAAGAGTTTTCTACAATTTGTTGAGAAGATTGGTATGACCCCATTTGTTCTGTATAGAGTTGCTCTGGGTGTGGTGCTTTTGCTTATATGATACCTCCTCTTGTATATGCAGCAGGCATTCAACAAAGTTTAGCTGAGGGAATAGCAAACAAGCTTGGAACTATTGCAAGCCCCAATCAAGAACTCAATCATCTAACCCATCTCTATTTATCAGAAGCTGGATTATCATTTTTTCATCCAGAGGCAAGATCAACCAATCAATTTCTAATAGATTTTAATTCTGGTTCAACAGGATGGCGCATCAAAAGAGCCAATCATGAAAAGCTGATTAAAAAAGCCTTGGGCAGGTCTGAAAAACCATTGAAAATTCTTGATTGCACAGCTGGTATGCTTCAAGACACTTTGTTATTTCTCAGTTTAGGCCATCAAGTAACCGCACTTGAACAAAGCAAAATTTTATTTTATTTACTCCAAGATGGAATTAGTCGAAGTGAAGACCAAAGTATTTTTAATCAGCTGGATCTTAAGCATATGAATGCATGTTCTTATGGGTCTCAAGCAAAAAACTTTGATGTCATTTACTTTGATCCCATGTACCCACTATCAAAAAAGAATGCTCTTAGCTCAGGAAAGTTGGAATACATAGCAAAGATATTGGAAGTAGAATCCCTCAAAAATAATCCAATGCATGATTTTGAGGTTTTGCAATTAATACCGGCAAAAAAAATGATTGTAAAAAGACCCATTAAGGCTGAAAGTTTTTCATCTCAACTTAATTATCAAGTCATGGGCAAGACTACCAGGTTCGATATCTATATTTAAACTACTCTCTAATGTGACCGTCGCCTGAGACAATGTATTTAAAGCTGGTAAGTTGATTTATGCCTACCGGGCCCCTTGCATGAAATTTGCCTGTGGCAATACCTATCTCACCCCCAAGACCAAATTCACCACCATCTGCAAATTGGGTGGAAGCGTTAATCATTACAATTGCACTATCGATGTTATTTGTAAATTTTGACTGCATATTTTTATCCTCACTAATGATGGACTCTGTATGGCCTGTACCAAACTTACCTATATGCTCAATTGCTTCATCAATATTTAAAACTGACTTTATGCTGATTATTGGAGCTAGATATTCAGTAGCCCAGTCACTTTCAAAAGCAGGAATGGCTTTGTCATGAAATCCAATTGTTTTCTCGCAACACCTCACTTCACAATTTACATTTAGCAGAGAATCTAGGAGTTTTGAAATGAAGCTCGATGAAACGTTTTTATGAATGAGGAGCGTCTCAACCGCCCCGCAAATTCCTGTGCGTCGCATTTTTGCATTAACACAGACTGATAATGCTTTTTCTTCATCTGCGAATTCATCAATATATATGTGGCAGATACCCTCTAGATGACCAAACACAGGAACCTTTGCTGATTTTTCAACTTCAGCAACAAGGCTTTTTCCTCCCCTTGGAACTATTACATCTATCGCTCCATTTAAACCCTCTAACATCATGGTTACAGCTTCTCTGCTTTCTGAAGGAACTATTTGAATGCATGCTTCTGGTAAATCTGAAAGCTTCAAAGCTTTTTGAAGGGAGCTAACAATTGCCGAAGCAGACCTTAGCCCATCTTTGCCACTTCGTAAAATTAATGCATTACCAGATTTAAGACATAGGCCACCAGCATCAGCGGCTACGTTAGGCCTGCTTTCAAAAATCAAACCTATAACACCAAGTGGAGTTGCAACCCTGGATATATTTAAACCATTAGGCCTGTCCCATGAGGCAAGGACTTTGCCGACCGGATCATCGAATGATCTAATTTCAGTGAGAGTGTCGCATATTCCTTGAAGTCTATTAATATCTAGCGCTAACCGATCGATAAAAGCCTCGTCTTTATTATTTTCTTTTGCTGCTTCGATATCTAGTTGATTGGCAGCAAGAATAAGATCTGTATCTTCTTGAATTGCCTTGATGGCAAATTCAAAAAACATATTTTTCTGCTCACTGGTTGCAGTGTTTAGTATTGCACTGGCACTTTTTGCCTTAAGACCTATCTGGAGGAGTAATTCAGAGAGTTCCGAGCTCATTTTTTTACAAACCATGTTGCTTTAGCTCTTTTGCTAATACATCTAATAGGTTTTTTATTTTTACCAGAGGTGATAACCATTGCACATTTATTTTTTAAACAAATTTCTGCTGCATCTATTTTTGAAATCATTCCACCTTTACCCATTCGACTTGCATGGCCAGCCATTTTTTTTATTTTTGGAGTAATTTTATTTACCTCTCTTATCATTGAGCTCAGCTTACTTGTTTCAACGTCCTCCTTCGAGCTGAAAAGACCATCAACAGTTGAGAGAACAATCAGCAAATCTGCGCCTATCAGCTTGGCCACTTTTGCAGCCAAAAGATCATTATCACCGAACCTTATTTCATCTGTTGCTGTGCTATCGTTTTCATTGATAATAGGCAAGCATCCCGCTGCTAATAACTTGCTAACTGTTTGCTTGGCATTTTTAGATGAAATCTTAAGTTCAGTATCTCTTGGAGTTAGGAGTATTTGACCAATGGGAATCGAAAATTTTTTGAAATGTTTTTTCCATGCCGACATTAATTCTATTTGACCATGAGCGGCTAGAGCTTGGGATTCAGCAAGGCTTGGTTTTTCTGAGAATTTAATTTGTTTTCGACCCAGAGCAATTGCTCCAGATGAAACAATTAAAACCTCTTTATTGTTTTTCAACAACCAAGCTATGTCCTCACTGATAGAAGCAAGGATGCTATTATTAACTCTTCCACTAGTTCCAGCAAGAACAGCCGATCCTATTTTAATAACAATACGGTTAAATGAATTGATGTTGCGCATTTTTTTAAGCTGAGAAATTCAATTTTCTATTTTAAACACTAGTTGCAGTTATTGATATTTAAAAGTTTGGTGCCCCATACCTGAGTCGAACAGGTACTCCCGAAGGAACGCGATTTTGAATCGCGCGCGTCTACCAATTCCGCCAATGGGGCATGGCGATCATTGTAGCTGAGATCAACATCTTTTAGAATTAGCTCCTCGCATGAAAACAGAAAAATTTAATTACGATTTGCCTGAGCATCTTATTGCTCAATACCCATCGGAGCTTAGGACTCACTCAAGATTGCTTGTTGCCATAGAATCAATACAGCATGAGGTTTTTAAAGATATTGGCAATCATATAAACAAAGGCGATCTTTTGATCTTGAATCAAACTTCTGTGATTCCGGCTCGATTGTTTGGACAAAAAGCTACGGGTGGAAAAATAGAAATCTTGCTAGAGAGATTTTTGTCAGATCATCTTACTTTAACTCAGGTAAAAGCTGCCAGAGCTCCTAAAGAAGGAGCAGAACTAATCTTCACATTTGAAGAAAAAAAATTTTTAGCCATAGTCAAAGGACGCAAAGATCAATTCTTTATTTTAGATTGGTCAGTTAACCCGCAATTCTTATTTCAAAAATATGGACAAATCCCACTGCCTCCCTACATGAACAGATCACCAGAAAAGTTAGATGAAGAGAGGTATGAAACGATCTATGCTAATCCTAGTAAAAAAGAATCAGTGGCTGCGCCCACTGCTGGCATGCACTTTGATCAGGAGCTTCTCAATGCCTTACAAAAAAAAGGTGTAGAGATGGGTTATGTGAATTTGCATGTTGGCGCGGGCACTTTCCAGCCAGTGCAAACAGACAATATTGAAGATCACGTGATTCATAGAGAGTTGGTTGAGGTTGATGAGGCTCTCATAGCTCAAGTGAAAAGGGTCAAAGCAAGTCAGGGTAAAATTATTGCAGTGGGGACCACCTCAGTTAGAGCCATTGAAACGGCTTTTCAAGATGAACCTTCAGCTTTTAAAGGTGAAACCTCTTTGTTTATTTATCCCGGATATAAGTTTAAAGTTGTCGATCATATGATTACTAATTTTCATTTGCCTAAATCTTCTTTGCTCATGCTGGTTGCAGCTTTTATTGGCTATGAAAAAATGATGACCATCTACAAAACAGCCATAGAACAAGAATATAGGTTTTTGTCATATGGGGATGCCATGCTTTTGAAATATCATGAAATTTAATGTTTCATCTGCATCGGGTTATGCCAGGCGTGGAGAGTTAGATTTTCTTAGAGGAAAAGTACAAACACCTGCATTTATGCCAGTTGGAACTAACGGAACGGTGAAGGCGTTAGAGGTTGAGAATCTGCAAGAAACAGGTTCAGAAATTATTCTTGGAAATACTTATCATCTTATGCTGAGACCCGGAGATGAGTTAATTAAAAATTTTGGCGGTTTGCATAAGTTTTCTAATTGGGATAAACCTATCCTGACTGACTCAGGAGGTTTCCAAGTTTGGAGTCTTGGAGATCTAGCAAAAATTACAGAAGAAGGCGTGAGCTTTCAGTCTCCTTATGATGGCAAGAAATGTTTTATGAGCCCAGAGGATTCAATGCAAATACAAGCCAATCTTGGTTCGGATATTGTCATGGTGCTTGATGAGTGCACTCCTTATCCTGCAGAACATTCACAGGCTAAAGATTCAATGGAATTATCCTTGCGCTGGGCTAAAAGATCTCGCAATGCTCATAAGTCTGAGTCTGCTTTGTTTGGAATTGTTCAAGGTGGCATGCATGAAGATTTACGAACTATTTCTCTTCAAGGATTGGAGGAGATCGGCTTTGATGGAATTGCAGTGGGTGGGTTAAGTGTTGGTGAGCCCAAAGAAGATAAAACCAGAATACTTCAACACCTTGCACCTCTTTTGCCAGCATCCAAACCCCATTATTTAATGGGGGTAGGAAAACCTGAGGATATTGTAGAGGCAGTTTTTTATGGGATTGACATGTTTGACTGTGTCTTGCCCACAAGAAATGCTCGCAATGGTCAGCTGATTACATCTTACGGTGTTTTAAACATTAGAAATGCACCAAGCAAAGCTGCAGATGAGCCCATCGATCCAAATTGTGGTTGCAAGGTTTGTAAAAATTATTCCCAAGCCTACTTGAATCATCTTGATAAAACCAATGAAATGCTTGGCTCGATTTTAAATAGTTTTCATAACATCTACTACTATCAAACTTTAATGAATGAAATTCGCCTATCAATTGAAACAGATTCATTCGCCAAGTTCATAAAAGACTTCTATAATAAGCGGCATTTAGACGCACCTAAGCATTTAATCTAGGGAGATTGCATGAACGAAACACAGCAACAATTACCATGGTGGTTACCAGATCCGATTATTGTTTTTTTTATTGGATTTTTGGCTTTAATGTATTTTATGACCATACGACCTCAGCAAAAACGCATGAAAGCATTACAAACAATGATGGATGGTCTGGAAAAGGGTGATGAGGTAGTAGCTGCAGGGGGAATTATTGGCCGAATCAAAGAAATTAAAGGTCCTTATGTTTCTATTGAGGTCAGTGAGAACATAACTTTTAAACTCCAAAAAACTGCTATTTCCAATACGTTGCCCAAAGGGACTATTGCATCAATTGATTAATTAAGGATCATGAATAGATTTTCAATCTGGACATATGCATTCATATTGATGGTCCTATCGATAGGTGTAATCTATTCTTTGCCAAACTTATATCCTGCTAAACCAGCTATCCAAATTGCATATACCGATTCAGGCAAATCCGCTGATCAGATTTTATTAAATCAAGTCAAAGAAATTTTAGAAGACCGATCTGTCGGGGTTGAATCAGTTGGCCTGAAAGACAATAACATCATTGCAAAATTTAATTCTTTTGATGATCAGCTTGCTGGCAAAGCCGCCTTGCAAAGAGCCTTGCTTGATCAAGCAGTTGTTGCTCTCAACCTAGAACCCTCAACTCCGCAATGGCTTAGAGATATAGGAGGTGGACCATTAAAACTTGGCCTAGATTTATCTGGTGGGGTGCACTTTCTTTTGGAGGTGGATATTGATAGTGCGCTAGATAATCGTCTTGAATCATTGTTGAATGAATATAGAAAGAAATTCAGAGATGAAAGAATCAATGTTGAAAGCTCACGAAAAAGTAACAAAGATCTAGTATTTTCTTTCATCAGCGATGAAGACTATAACAAGGCACTAAGAATTTTTAGTGACGACAACATTACATCCTTAGGAACGCCTTTATATGATCTAAGACCAAACTCGTTAAGGAATCTTGTGGAGATTGCTTACTCTCAAAATGCTATCAAAGAAATTAGAGAC
>JADHNV010000039.1 GCA_016779285.1 SAR86 cluster bacterium | reverse complement strand
TAAGAGGTTGTAGAAAGACGATCACTCATGGCAATCACTCTTTTACCTGAGTCACGCAGAGCTTTTAATTCTTTAGCGATATTGATTGCGGTGGTAGGTCCTGCAAAGCCAGTTGCAGAGAAATCAATAAACACAGCAGGAATATCTTCATCTTCAGCTGCCGTTCTTATTAATTCTATAAGGTCTCTTGTTTGAATTTGGTCTGTTGAAGAGTCAGTGCCAAGGTTAAACAGAAAATCTGAGTTAAATACCTCTTGATCAACCACAGTTCCAACAGGATCAATAAAGAGCACTCTGCCACTTGGATCTTTAACTTCAGGCCCAGAAGAGGTAAACGCTCCAATGATGAAGATGGTAAAAAAGATCAAAACAAAAGCTGTACCGAGGTTCAGCATTACCGTTCTGGCTTTTTCTAGAAATCGGCCCAGCCAAGAAAAAATAGATTTAAGTGCGTTCATAAATATTCTCCAGAGTGATTAAAAATTAAAGAATTAAAAAACTAAAAAGGGTTGAAACAATAGCCCCAATCAATGCAGTCAAAAGCATGATTAAAACAAAGGCAAAAGTTAATACCACCACAGCCATTGAAAAAATAAAAGCTAAGAGGGTAAAAAATAATGCAAAAATTTTAGCAATCATTGAAGTTCCACAAATTGCTATAGTTATACCAGCTAAAATTAATATGATTAGAGCGATCATTTTTCTTCCTCGTAAATAAATATTTTTTCCAATGGAGTGTTAAAGTGCTTGGTCATCTTCATGACTAATTTTAATGAAGGATCAAATTTTCCTGTTTCAATTGAGTTTATCGTTTGCCTACTAACTTTAAGAATTGAAGCCAGATCATCTTGACTGATGTCCTCTTTTTGGCGCAATTCTTTAAGGTTATTTTTCATTCAATTATTCAGCAATATATTTTTTATAAAAGTAATAACCACCAAATCCTGAGCCAGCTGCAAATGCTAGAAAGAATTCATAAAAAGTTGGTTGATAATTAAAATAGGGTGCCAGTACAGTTAAGATGGAGCCAAACACTAAAAAACCGTAGGCACCACCAGCAAAGGTAAAGTTGTGATAGCTTTTATAAAAATCATCCTGAGCGCTATAGAATTTTTTATAAAAGTAAGCGCCTATTAGAAAAAATACAATCGTAAAAATTCTAATAAAAAGAAGTCCATTCTCTGAAATCCACGAGATAGTGATTGGCTCATTTCCAAGAAAACCAATGTGTGATAAATGCATTCCCCACAAAATAGAAGCCATGAAACCAAATAACAACGAAGTTAAAAAGTTTTTCTTGTCTTTAGCATTTAGCGATTTAATATCAATCCACATGCCTTTGTGAACAATCTTTGCCATTTTTTACTTATCCTCCAATAATTTTAATAAAAATATAACGTTTGCACTTTTTTATAACCATAGAGGAGTTGATCTTTGAACTTCTAGGGAGCTTTCTTGATCAAAGATGCAAACGTTATATGTTGTATAATATGTAAAGTTTGCTTGACTGTCAAGTTTACTTTACATTTAATTGTTGGCGAGCTGCATAGACTGCCACCAAGAACAAGGCAACTATTTCGATTAACTCAAGCCAGCTTAACAAGCTAGCATTTGGCAAGCCAAAAACAACAAGACACGCACTCATAAAGTAGATCAAAATAATGAATCCAAAGATTTGATAGAGCTTTGCTGAGGGGCTTTTAAATGCTTTATACCCAAAGATTATTAAAGGTAGCGACCAAATAAATATACCTATCAGCGGAGTCCCTACAGATAGTCCCTGTAATAAATGAGTTATAAGCAGAGTAGCTATCAATGTTAAGAAGCTTTTTCTAAGATTCATTTTAATTTTAGAATTAGCTCAGCCATCCTAGCTCCTGTTGCAACAGCTATTTTTTTCTCATCCGAAGTTAGGCCTTCTTGTTTGCCATTGGCTACATGAGTCGGTCCATAGGGAGTTCCGCCACTTTTAGTGCTATGAAGTTCAGGAATGGAGTAGGGCGAGCCAACAAATATCATGCCTTGATGGAGCATGTAGGTCATAAGATTAAATAATGTAATCTCTTGCCCACCATGCTGAGATCCTGTCGAGGTAAATACGCAGCCAAGTTTATTTTCTAATTCGTGGTTTGACCAAATATCTCCAGTTGAATCTAAGAAATATTTCAGCGGCGCTGCCATAGAACCAAATCTGGTTGGCGAACCAATAGCTAATCCAGAGCAATGAACTAGATCCTCTTTGGTACAATATATTTCACCTTTCTCTGGCATACTCGATTCAACAGCTTCAGCTACACTAGAAACCTTTGGTACAGTTCTAATCTTGACTTCAAGACCCTTTTTCTCTGCACCATCAGCCATCGCGTGAGCAAGACTCCTCACTGCTCCCGTGGCTGAATAAAACAAGATTAGAAGATATTTTTGATGCATAATAGTTTCCTTTTGCAATACTATAAAACATGAAATTAAAATTACCATTAACTTTATTTTGTCTTTTTTTAGTTTCTTGTGAAAAGGGCGATATAGAAATTTTTGATTCACGACCAATTTTTTCATCCAGTTTGAATGGCAAGTGGGTTTTGGTTAATTATTGGGCAGATTGGTGTCCACCATGCATTAAAGAGATACCTGAAATAGCTTCTTTTTCAAAAAAATACCCTGAGGTTGAAGTCTTTGCTTTTAATTTTGATCGACTGGAGCCTGAAGATCTTAGACCGCAAATCAAAAAATTTGGGATTGAATACCCATCAATCATTACTCATCCAAAAACTGTGTGGGGTATTCAAACCCCCAAAACACTTCCAGCAACATATTTTATTTCTCCAGACGGAGAGATTGTCTTTGCCAGCTTAAAACCTCAAGATGAGGCAAGTTTGTCCTTGGTATATGAGGACTTACAAAATGGAGTTTAAATAACCTGCTTGAATTAAGGATTCTGGATTTACTTTATTTCCATCAAAATATACTGTCCAATGCAAATGAGGTCCTGTAACTCTACCGGTGGCTCCTACCAAGCCTATCTCACCTGATTGTTCAACTAAATCACCAAGCTTTACTTTTATTGCGCTCATATGAGCATAGGAAGAAAACAAACCATGTCCATGGTCAAGAATTAAAGTTAAGCCAGTATAAAAATAATCACCTATTAAAACTACTTTGCCTTTAAGAGGAGCGACAATGGGTGTTCCAACATCTCCTCGAAGATCCAGCGCTAAATGAGCTGATCTCGGCAGCCCATTAACAAATCTTTGCTTGCCAAATGGAGAAGTCACAATTCCGGGAACCGGGGCAATAAAATTAAAAGAAGGAGTAATCTCTTTTGTAGAATTGCTTAAGGCCATTTTAATTTCTACTGCCTCTTTATTCGCTCTGGCTTGATCTTCCTTGCTTAAGGTCACTTTGCTTTCATCGGCAATGGTAATTCTAGATTCTCCAAAGTTCACCCAATTTACTTTTACATCTATATGGTGCCTGGTGATCACAAGATCTTGCTTAACAAAAGGGAGGCTAATTAATTGTTTTATTCCTTCAGAAGTTTTGAAGGTTAAGTCATCTGCTTGTTTTTGTATTGCAGCGGGAATGGATATGATTTCTCCACTTTGACCTTCAAATGATTCATTTGCAAAATTTTGCATGCTAATTATTACAAGAACAGCTAAAAGCTTGGATGCCTTAATCTTTTTCTGAAACATTTGAACTAAACCCTCCATCTGCAAGACGAGTGGTTACCGTATCACCAACTTTAAGATCTTTTGTGGATTTTAACGCACGTCCATTTTCGTTCATGACTATTGCATAACCTCTATCAAGAACAGCCAAAGGGCTTATCGCTTTTAGATTAGAATGCACGCTCGACAGCATCAATTTATTCTTACCAATTAAATTCTTTATTTGTGAATTTAAAGAGTTGAGAGTATTTGCGAGGCGATCTTCATATTTTCCAAATCTTTGTAATGCACTGGATTGATATATTTGAGCATTAGTTAGTTGAAAGCTTTGCTTTGCACCACTCAAGATGTTTTGCATGATGCTTACAAGACGAATTTCAACGTTATCAAGAGATTGAGATTGTTCCTTAAGCATAGTGAGAGGACTCTTTAAATTTTGTGAGGCAAAGACAATAGCCTGAGATTTTTCGGTTAATCTAGCTTGAATTAAATAACTAAGATTTACTTTCCATTCTTCCAGTCTGTCATTGAGTTGAAAATAATATTCTGTAACTAGTTCAGCTGCTGCTGTTGGAGTAGGAGCTCTAAGATCAGCAACAAAATCTGTAATAGTAAAATCAATTTCATGGCCAACACCAGAAATAATGGGGAGAGGGAAGTCAGATAATTCTCTTGCTAGACTTTCATTATTAAAAGCCCATAAGTCCTCAATCGATCCTCCTCCTCGGCATATTAAAATTACATCTAAAGCATTTTCTGGATTCAAGTCATTGAAATTTAAAGTGCTTTGCAATGCTTTGATTATGCTTCTAGGAGCTGTATCACCTTGAACCATTGCAGGAATTAGGGATACTTGACTTATGGGAGCACGTCTTTGAATTGTGGTGAGAATATCTTGCAATGCAGCTGTAGACTCGGAAGTGATAATTCCAATGTGCTTGGGCTGCGGGGGAATTTGTTTTTTTATTTCTTGAGCAAATAGTCCTTCTGCATCTAATTTCTTTTTGAGCCCCTCAAATTGCTGCATCAGGTTGCCGGCGCCTGCAGGCTGCATTGAGCTAACAATTAATTGATAATCACCGCGTGGAGCATAAAGGCTGACCTGACCCTTTAAAACACACTGATCACCATTTTGCGGGTCGAAGTTTAATCTTAAATTTTGATTTCTAAACATTGCGCACCGAATGGCGCCATCTTCATCTTTTAATGTAAAGTAAATATGGCCAGAAGTAGGACGGGCTATATTTGAAATTTCCCCTATGACAGCTACCCCTCTAAATTGATTTTCTAAAAGCTTTTTTGCTTGTTGGTTTAGCTGCCCAACAGATATAATTTCATCTTCTTGTTCTACAATATCCTCGCCCATATAGGAAGTATATATTGATGTCATCACAATTAAAGTCAGCACAAAACTTTTTTATTTTGTGCCTTGGTGCAAGCTTGATTGGCTTGGCTCCAGTGTTTGTTAGGTGGAGTGAACTATCTCCATCATGGAGTTTATTTTATCGAATGTTTTTGGCACTCCCTTTTTTGGCACTTATGAATCTTTATTTCAATCGCTCTGCAGCATTTAAGTTAAAAAGTCGCAAGCATTTATTGCTGGTCTTAGTTGCCTCGCTTGCCTTTGCAGGGGATATGAGCTCTTGGCATTGGAGTCTAGAGTTCACCTCTGTTGCTAATGCAACTATTTTTGTAAATACTGCATCAATTTATATGATGATTTTTGCCGTTTTAATTTTTAAGGAGTCAGTATCCAGGCGGTTCATGCTATCTTTTGTGCTAACTTTTATTGGTGTTATAGGCCTTATATATTTTTCAAACATTAAAACTGAAGCAGCTTTGATAGGGGATGGAATTGCCTTGGTGGCCGCATTCTTATACGCAGCCTATTTATTAATAATCTCTCGATTAGGTGAAGAGAGTTCCATTAACATAATTTTTTATACCACCCTTTTTACTGGAATATTTGGTTTAATATTTGCATTGTTTGAATCCAAAGATTTTTTACCCAACTCATCATTCCAATTTTATAATTTACTGGCTATGGCTATTTTGTGCCAAGTTGGCGGTCAGTTTTTTATTACTCATAGTTTGCCCAAATTAAAAGCTTCTTTTGGTTCTATTGGTTTACTCATGCAGCCCATTGTTGCTACCATTTTTGGCGCTATAGTATTTTATGAATATCTAAATTTTATCCAATTAAGTTTTGTCATTCTTGCGCTTGTTGGTATATATTTTGCTAGATTAGAAATCCAACCTGCAAAGGAGATCAACCATGAAACCTAAAACCAAGGCTCAAGAACTAGGCTTTCTTTCAAGAGATTATGCTGTAGCAAAAGATAAAAAAAATTGGCTAGCTTTGTTTGATGAAAATGCAATAGTTCAAGATCCAATCGGCAAGAGCCCATTAGACCCAGAGGGCCATGGTCATAAAGGCATTGCTGCAATCGAGAGGTTTTATGACACTGTAATTGCAAACGGTGATATAGAATTTAATATTCTTGAGTCCATTCCTTGCGCGGAGGAATGTGCTAACTTCGCAGAAATAATTAATATTGTAGGTGATGTAAAAATTGAAACAAAAATGATTGTAATTTATCGTGTAAATTCAAGCGATAAAATAGTATCATTACGGGCCTTTTGGGATTACCAGAAAATGGAAGATCAGCTAAAGGCTTTAATGTAAACATTGGGTGATTAGCTCAGTTGGGAGAGCATCTCGTTTACACCGAGAGGGTCGGCAGTTCGAGCCTGTCATCACCCACCAATCAAATAAAAAAAAGCCCGGATAAATCCGGGCTTTTTTATTAAAACCTAATATTATTTATTTGAATCACTGACAGCAGCAGCCCAAATAACAATACCAAACAAGATTTTATTTATGAAGTCAGCAAGGTTATAAATAAGGTTTAGAGAACCTTCATTTACTCCACCTGCTAGATATCCAAAGTAATAACCTAATGGATATACAGCCCAACCAATAATGATAATCCACATCATAGTGTTGTAAGCTGTTTGAACCGCGGCGTTTCCAGAAGCATTCTTAGCAGAAGCACCTTCACCAGCCCAAAGCTCATAAATCATATAGAACCATGCCAAGCATCCAATAATAAATGCAGGAAGGGCAGCCATTATCCCAGCTTCACCTAAGTAACCAAAGACAAGCATTACCAAGGAACCTAAGAACAATTTATAGAATAATGAAGCGGCAACATCCGTTACAGCCTTAAGTATTAGGTAGAATTCTACAATTAACAATGGCACTGTTAGCAACCAGTCAATATATCTAAATACGGTTGGAGAGGTTCCTGTGTCAACCCAAACTCCTCGCATGTATAGATAATGCCATAATGCAATACCTGTCACCAAGCCTGATACAGTTAATGAAGTTCTCCATTTTGCGTTAACGTTATCTCTTTCTAGGAAAAAGAAAACTGTTGCAGCTAGCAATGCAGCAGTAACCAACCAGAACGAAACCCCAACGTAATCGTTGGCATCAAGATCTCCACCGGCCGCAAATACAGGAACAGTCATTACCCCGGCTAAAAGCATAAGTAATTTCATTCGATACTCCTTTTTTAATTAATATATTAATACTCTCCCCCATGGAAAGTAAGATAAGAATATCAAAAAATTATGCTAATAGTAAAATAATATATATCTTTTTATTTACATAATTTGACAAAATAATTTCTAATAGGTAGGACAAAAATAGTTGCAGAAATATTAAAAAAAGCTATCATTCACAAGCATTCGTGGTCCGGTAGTTCAATTGGTTAGAATGCCGCCCTGTCACGGCGGAGGTTGCGAGTTCGAGTCTCGTCCGGATCGCCATTTGAATCAAATATGACCAGTTCAATAGCACTCATCCTTTCCAATCTTTTGATTGCTGGGGTAATTTTTAGCCATTTGGTTTTAACCACCCCAATAATTTTTAAAACTCTTGATGAAGATAGTGCCGCATCATTCTTGCGTGCTATTTTTCCTAGATATTATTTGCTGCTTTTTCTAATATCTTTACTAGCCCTATTAATACTCTATTTCCAGGTGTCTGCCTTGAGTTGGTGGCTGGGTATTAATATTTCAGCTCACGCTTTGTTAGGTTTCCTGTCTATTCCTATTACCAATGCAGCCAAAGATAGAGGCTGGGATAAAATATTTTCTTTTTTTCATGGTGTGAGCATTTATTGCACCATCGTCATTTTTGCATTAAGCATCATTCAATTTTTCTTGCTGATTAATTAAATTTTATTTTGCATAAAAAATTAAGCCTTCAAACTAAAACATGCAAAACATGCAATCGTTCATTTGCTTGGAGAAAAAAATGGGAGCGATCATGGGAAGAAGTCAAATTTTGTAGTAAAAAATGTAAAGCTGAGGCAAAAAAAAATTAAACAAATACTTGAAGTTGATGCTTTCAGCACCATATTCTGTCCATTGGAGATAAATAACTATGGCTAGATCAAAAACAAAATCTTTTCAAACCGAAACCAAGCAACTTTTGCAGTTGATGATCCATTCATTGTATTCAAACAAGGAGATCTTTCTTCGTGAACTTGTCTCCAACTCATCTGATGCACTCGATAAGCTTCGATTTAAGGCTATAGAAAATTCCAAATTGATCGAAGGCGATGCTGATTTAAAAATCAACATAGCTCTAAATTCAAAAAATAATACCTTAACCATTTCAGACAATGGAGTTGGTATGACAGAAGATGAAATTATCGAGAACATTGGAACAATTGCCAAATCTGGAACTGCCCAATTTTTATCAGAAATGACCGGAGATAAAAAAAAGGATTCTAACCTTATTGGTCAATTTGGAGTTGGTTTCTATTCAGTATTTATGGTTGCATCTAAAGTATCTGTTCATTCAAGATCTGCCGATGCATCTGCAGAAGAGGCAGTGATGTGGGAAAGTAGCGGCGAGGATACCTATCAGCTATCAAGGATTCCTAAAGAGGATAGAGGCACAATCATCACCATTTATCTGAACGAAGATAATAAAGAGTTTTCCGAATTAATAAGAGTGAAATTCCTGCTTCAAAAATACTCTCAGTATATTAATTTCCCTTTAATACTAAACCCAGAAGAAGGTGAGCCTGAAACTATCAATGATTCCGAAGCCATATGGTTAAAGTCAAAGCGATCTGTTAAAGCAGATGAATATAAAGAATTTTATAAGTATATTTCTTATGATTCCAATGACCCTTTAACCTGGATGCATAATAAAGTTGAAGGCAAGCAAGAATACTCAAGCTTACTTTTTATTCCTGAAAAGTCCCCATATGATCTTTGGAATAGAGATACTCCTAGGGGAATCAAACTATTTATTCAGCGAGTATTTATTATGGATGATGCCGCCCATTTTCTTCCTCTCTACCTACGTTTTGTGAAAGGGGTAGTTGATTCCAGCGATTTGCCTTTAAATGTTTCTCGCGAAATACTTCAAGACCATCCATTGGTTGATTCAATCAAAAAAGGCCTCACCAAGAGAGTCCTAGATACTTTAAAGAAAATGCAGAAAGATCAGCCCGAAGACTATCAAAAATTTTGGAAAGAATTTGGTTTAGTCATTAAAGAGGGCCCCGCTGAAGATTACGAAAATTCAGAATCTATTGCCGAGCTCTTTTTATTTGCAAGCACAGCTTCTGAAGGAAATAAAGTGGATACCACCTTGGACCAATACATTGAGCGCATGAATGGAGATGATAATAAAATCTATTATTCTATTGCTGATACATATGAAGCCGCGGTAAATTCTCCTCACATAGAGCATCTGAAAGCCAAAGAGACTGAGGTTTTACTTTTAACCGATAGAATTGATGAGT
>JADHNV010000001.1 GCA_016779285.1 SAR86 cluster bacterium | reverse complement strand
AAAACCTTACTAATGTTTTGGTAGGCCCTTTTGCCAGCAAACAAGATATTAAGGATAATCAAAACACTCTTAATCAAATCGCTGGCATAGAGGCTGGTGAGGTTTTGGCTTGGAATCCATAGCGCTTACTCATTTTGATTACCTTTTGATTGGGATCATTGCACTTTCTGGTCTTATTGCATTTTTTCGAGGTTTCATTCAAGAAGCATTCTCTCTATTATTGTGGGTTATTGCTTTTGGGGGGGCAATTTTTTTACATGTATATTTAGATCCATATTTTATTGATTATATTAATAGCCCTGAAATCAGAAGAATTCTTACCATCATTTCTGTTTTTATTGGTATTGTTTTTTTAGGTGGCGTATTAATAAAATTACTTAGAGGCTTGGTTCATTGGTCGGGATTGGGAGGTTTTGATAGATTGTTAGGAGTATTCTTTGGTTTTCTCAGAGGCATGCTCCTCATTGTAGTTATTTATCTAGTTTTACCAGAAGATTTTAAGCAATCTGCTTTTATTGCTGAGTCCAAAAGTTCTAAATACTTGCAAAAATATGCACCAATGGCTGAAAAATTTTTTAAAAGTATGATCTCTGATAAAAATTCAGTTATGCTGAAGTCTGATATCAGCACAATTTACGAGACAACATAATGTGTGGAATAGTTGGCATATATTCTGAAACTCACGTAGCTAGTTCAATCTATGACTCCCTATTAATGCTTCAGCACAGAGGCCAAGATGCAGCCGGGATGGTTGTTTGTGATGAAACTGGTAGATTGAATAGTCGCAAATCCATGGGATATGTTCGAGATGTTTTTCAGCAACGTCATATGAGTAAATTGCTAGGTAATTATGGAATAGGGCATGTTCGATATCCTACCGCAGGTGGTGCTGGTAAAGAATTTGCTCAGCCAATGTACGTCAATTCTCCATATGGTATTAGCCTAGCCCACAATGGAAACTTAACAAACTCTAAAGTTCTTGCTCGTGAACTATTTCACGCTGAAATGCGTCACCTTAATACTGATTCAGATTCAGAAGTTTTACTTAATATTTTTGCCCATGAGCTCGGAAAACAAAAAGCAATTCTTCCTTCTAAAAAACATTTCTTTCAAGCGGTTAAAAAAACTCATGTCCGATGCCAAGGAGCTTATGCTGTAGTTGCTTTGATTACTGGCTTTGGGTTGATTGCCTTCAGAGATCCTCGAGGTATTCGTCCATTAGTGATTGGAGTTAAAGACGGCCCAACAAAAAAAGAATATATAGTTGCATCCGAAAATGCTTCCTTTTCTGCTTTAGGCTTTAAAACATTAAGGGATGTACTTCCAGGTGAGGCTATTTATATAGACGTAGACGGAATCTTACATAGCGATCAGTGCTCTGATAATGTAGATCCAACACCTTGTATCTTTGAATATGTTTATTTAGCTAGACCTGATTCTACTTTAGATGAAATTTCTGTTTATAAAGCAAGAATGAGAATGGGCCAAAAGCTAGCAAAAAAAATTCTCAAACTAAATCCTGAACACGATATTGATGTGGTAATTCCTATTCCCGATAGCTCCACCACAGCTGCATTGCAGCTTGCAGCAGCATTAAAACTTCCTTATAGGCAGGGTTTCGTTAAAAATAGATATGTTGGCAGAACCTTTATTATGCCCAATCAAGAAGAAAGAAAAAAATCAGTTAGGCGTAAATTAAACATATTAGATCTTGAGTTTAAAGGAAAAAATGTTCTATTAGTTGACGATTCTATAGTTAGGGGAACAACAAGCAAAAGAATCATTGAAATGGCTAGAGAAGCGGGCGCAAAAAAAGTTTACTTCTCATCTGCAGCGCCGCCAGTAAAATTTCAAAACCTTTATGGTATTGATATGGCTGCAACCAATGAGTTAATCGCCTCTGGAAGAACTGACGAAGAGGTTGCAAAAGAAATTGGTGCTGATTGGTTAATTTATCAAGATTTGAAAGATTTGATTGCTTCTGCACAAGAAGGAAATCCTGAAATTAAAAAATTTGAAATGTCTATTTTTGATGGTCAATATCCAACATCAATAAGTTCAGATTATTTACAAAATCTTGAATCATCTAGAGGAGATGATCAAAAAGTTGCAA
Organism: SAR86 cluster bacterium; assembly: GCA_016779285.1. Classification (GTDB taxonomy): domain Bacteria; phylum Pseudomonadota; class Gammaproteobacteria; order Magnimaribacterales; family D2472; genus D2472. The sequence continues at coordinate 32,036 of JADHNV010000001.1, read as the reverse complement.
GAGAAAAATCTAGCTAAGCGCTTACAATATTTACCGCAGGAATCTCAGCAGCATTAGCGCTTTCAACATATTGATCAATCTCATTAAAGTTTAAATAACGGTATATATCATCAGCCAGCGGATTAATTTCTTCCATGTATTTTAAATATTCTTCTGGTGATGGAAGTTTACCTAATACAGAAGCAATCGCGGCAAGTTCTGCTGAAGCTAGAAATACATCAGCTCCATCACCCAATCTATTAGGAAAATTTCTTGTAGAAGTTGAAACTACTGTAGAGTTTGCAAGAACTCTAGCTTGATTGCCCATACAAAGAGAGCAGCCTGGTAATTCTGTTCTGGCGCCGGATGTTCCAAAGATATTGTAAATACCCTCTTCCATAAGTTGTTTTTCATCCATTTTTGTAGGGGGAACTATCCATAGTCTTGCTTTTGTACCGTTATATTTTTTAAGCAGATGCCCTGCGGCTCTAAAGTGCCCAATATTTGTCATGCACGATCCAATAAACACCTCATCAATGCTAGTTTCAGCTACAGCTGAAAGAGGTTTGATGTCATCAGGGTCATTGGGACATGCAAGAAGAGGTTCTGTAATTTCATTGAGATCTATCTCAATGATTTCAGCATATTCAGCATTTTCATCTGGCTCTAGTAATTCAGGGCTTTCAATCCATTCTTCCATCGCCTGAGCTCTTCTTTCAAGAGTCTTTGCGTCACCATAACCGCTTCCAATCATCCATCTAAGCATCACAATATTTGATTTTAAGTATTCAATAATCGGCTCTTTGTTTAGTCGAACCGTGCACCCTGAGGCAGATCTTTCAGCGGAGGCATCTGATAGCTCAAATGCTTGTTCAACCTTTAGATCTGGCAAGCCCTCTATTTCAAGGCAGCGACCAGAAAATATGTTTTTCTTACCTTCCTTAGCAACAGTCAAAAGGCCTTTTTGAATTGCTGCATAGGGGATAGCATTGACTAAATCTCTTAGAGTAATTCCTGGCTGCATTTCTCCTTTAAATCTTACTAGTACAGATTCAGGCATATCTAGGGGCATTACTCCTAATGCAGCAGCAAAAGCAACCAAACCTGATCCAGCTGGAAAACTAATGCCTAGTGGAAATCGTGTATGGCTATCTCCACCAGTCCCAACTCCATCTGGCAGCAACATTCTATTCAGCCAGGAATGAATAATTCCATCGCCTGGTTTAAGAGATACGCCACCTCGATTCATAATAAAATCAGGCAATGTATGCTGTGTATCTATGTCTACTGGCTTGGGATAGGCGGCAGTATGACAGAAGGATTGCATAACCAGATCTGCTGAGAATCCTAAACAGGCTAATTCTTTTAGCTCATCTCTAGTCATTGGGCCGGTTGTATCTTGCGATCCAACGGTTGTCATTCTTGGTTCACAATATGTTCCTGGTCTGATTCCTTTTACTCCGCATGCTTTGCCAACCATTTTTTGAGCTAGCGTAAAGCCTTTATCTGAAGAGTCTTCAGCATCAGGCCTAGCAAAGATATCAGTTGGCTCTAAACCAAGCGCTTCTCTCGTCTTGTCTGTTAATTGCCTGCCGATAATTAATGGTATGCGACCATTTGCTCGAACCTCATCTAGTAGAACAGGCGTTTTAAGTTCAAATGTAGATAAAACTTCACCGCTAGCTGCGTCTAGTATCTTTCCATTGTATGGTTCAAAGATAATTTCTTGCCCCATATTTAATTTGGACACATCGCATTCCACAGGAAACGCTCCGGAATCCTCTAATGTATTAAAGAAAATAGGCGCAATCTTTCCACCAAAACAAAAACCACCTTCCTTTTTATTAGGAATGCATGGTATCTCATCACCCATATGCCAAAGCACCGAGTTTGTTGCTGATTTTCTTGAAGAGCCAGTGCCCACCACATCACCAACGAAAGCCAATGGGTTGCCTTTTTTCTTGAGCTCTTCCAGAGTCTCAAGAGGCTTATCCAAGCCCTCTCTAGGCATTTTAAACATGGCCAATGCATGCAAAGGAATATCTGGTCTAGACCATGCATCAGTGGCAGGGGATAGGTCATCTGTATTAATTTCTCCAGGCACCTTGTAAACAGTTAATCTTATCTGCTCCGGAATTTCTTGTTTTTCTTTAAACCAGGTACCATCAGCCCAGGCATCTATAACAGTTTTTGCATTTTTATTGGTTTCTGAAAGAGCTAGAACTTCATTAAAAGCATCAAAGATTAATAAAGTAGTGCTCAATGCAGCAGCAGCTGTTTCACCTAATTCATCATCCTTCAAACACTTTATTAAAGGCTGAATATTGTATCCACCAAGCATTGTTCCTAGAATCATTACTGCTTCTTTTTTTGAGATGTATGGACTGTTAGTCTTTCCTGTTGTTATATCTGCTAAAAATCCAGCTTTTACATATGCCGCTTGATCTACGCCTGCAGGTATTCTTTCTTTTAAGAGTTCTAGCAACAATTCGGACTCATCATGTTCTGATTTTAGCAATTCAACTAAGCTTGATGTTTGTTGAGCTGAAAGGGGTAGAGGGGGTATCCCTTGTTCTTTCCTTTCTTCGCAATGTTTTTTGTAATCTTGAAGCATAATTTTTTCCCTGGGTCGTCATTTTACTGCGGTATCTCTAAATCCCCAAGCTATTCTTTATTTCTTTCATTTCCTAGGATTAAATAATGTATTATCCAACCTATGAAGAAAAACAAAGCCTCTACACCCTGTCTTGGAATATGCTCTACGACCTATGGCGACAATGTTTGCAAGGGCTGTAAACGTTTTATTCATGAAGTTATTAACTGGAATAAGTACACTGTTTCAGAAAAAGAGTTAGTGAATTCACGGCTTGAAAGCTTTAAGCTAATTGTTTTAAAAGACCGATTTTCCATTTCGAATGCTCAGCTCCTAGCAACCCGACTAAACGATCAGGGGATAAATTTTAACGATGCGCTTGACCCTTTGACCTGGATCTTTGACCTTCTTCGAGCTGCGGGCTCACAAGCGCTAGATTGGCCTCAGTTTGGGATTTCTTGTCATGTAAATGTAGATCATGCTCAGCTTAAAGAGCAGATTTTTTCTGAGTTTTTAGAACTTTCCGAAGCTCATTATGGTAGATATTTTTCTACTTAGTTATTGGTAATTCCCACCAGTTTGTTGTGTATCTGGGTGATACCATTTCTTTTTGTATAGGTGATAACCTTGCAGGATACTGCGATGCATAGTAGACCTGTGTCTGGATGCTATTGAGCGTATCTACAGTTTGCATTAAGTTTGTGTCTTGCTTGTAGTGATCTTGATCCGCTGCTTCAAATAGAGATTTCTGAAGAAAGGTTGAATCTGAAAAATGACTTAGCAATATTCCTGCTTTTGCATATGGATAACCTTTTCTAAAGATTGTATTCAATATTTTATTTGCGCCCATTAGAATGCTTCTTGTATCATCTATTGGGCAAGGAAGCTGAAAGCTATCAAACCCACGATATTGAAGTCTCTGATTAAATCTACTAGTTGAGATAAACACTGATACTTGAGAGCATTTTTGTTTTTCCTGTCTAAGCTTTTCTCCTGCTCGTACTGCAAAATTGCTAATTACTGGTTTAAGTGCACTTAAGTTTTCAATTCGATTTCGAAAACTTCTACTTACTATAATTTGTTTTTTTGGATTACAGTGATCTTCTATTTGAATGCATGATTCCCCTCTTAATTCTCTGACAGTACGCTCTAAAACAACACTAAATTTTTTTCTAATATATCTAATATCCATTTGCATTAATTCATAGGCTGAATATATACCTAATTGATTAAGCTGCCTTGAGAGGTTATGACCAATACCCCAGACTTCTTTAATAGGTAAATTTTTAAGAATACGAACTATATTTTTTTGGTCATTTAGACAGCAGACTCCCATGCTGCCATTGATATTTTTTGCAACATGACTTGCAATCTTGGTAAGAGTTTTTGTTGGCGCGATTCCAATCCGAACAGGAATACCAACCCATTGCCTTATAGTATTGCGACAGTAAACACCAAAATCATGTGCGTGATTTGCATTTTGTATATGCTGCAGATCTAAAAATGCTTCATCAATGCTATACACTTCAATCTTTTTGACCATTCCCTCAAGAATATTCATAACTCTTTTAGATAGGTCGCCATACAGAGCAAAGTTAGATGAAAATACTTTACCTCCTTGCGCTAAGTATGATTTTTTTACTTTGAACCAAGGAATGCCCATTTTTATACCCATGGCTTTGGCTTCTTTGCTTCTGGCAATAACACAGCCATCATTGTTAGATAGCACCACGATAGGTGTCTGTTTTAAGTCTGGTCGAAAGACCCTTTCGCATGAGGCATAGAAATTATCACAATCAACTAATGCTAATAGCTTCATTCAAACTTATTAATGGCTGCAGTGACCGTGCCTATAATATCTAAATCTTGGCCATGCTGAATATAGATTGGTTTATATTTTGAATTCTCTGGTAGTAAGCAAAGACGAGGTTTAAGCTGCAATCGTTTGCATACGAAATCACCGTCTAGAGAGGCAACTACAATGCTACCATGTTTTGGTTTCAGGCTTCGATCAACTATTAAGATAGCTTGATCTGCAATATTTGCATCTAGCATTGAATCTCCGGATACTCTCACTAAGAAAGTCGCTGCTCCATTCTTAATAAGGTACTGATTTAGATCAATGGGACTTTCCAGATAGTCATTTGCTGGGCTTGGAAAGCCTACGGATACCGGCTCTACAAAAAATGTTGTAAAAGTAGCAGGCAGATCATTTGCCGATATTGAACCGAGATAATTAATAGTCATGGGATTTAAAAATACTGTATATTTATACAGTATAATTTACTAACAAACAATAGTTTTAAAGGATAAATTCTTTTAATTCTTGCTGCTGCTCATCAAGCATTAGACACCAGCCAGTTTCATGCCAGTCTCCTAAAACAATTCGTGTGCCTGTATTGTGTTTATGAGTCATTGGTCTGTGAGTATGACCATGAATCAACAAATCTATATGATGCTGTTCAAAAAAATCTTCAATGGCAGTTGGTGTAACATCCATAATAGATTCTTTTTTATTTTTATTATTTTTTTGACTGGCATCGCGCATGTTTGATGCAATGCTTATACGTTCATTTAAAGGCTTTTGTAGAAATTCCCTTTGCCATTTTGGTGATCTAACTTCTTTTTTAAATTTAATGTATTCAAGGTCTTCAGTGCAAAAATCATCTCCATGAGAGAGAGCAATTTTCAAATCAAAGAAATTAAAAAAAAATGGATCAGGAAGAAGGGTAATGTTAGATTGCTCTGCAAAGCTTTCCCCGCATAAGAAATCTCTATTGCCATGAATAAAAAATATTTCTAGTCCATTACGCGTAGCATGATTTATTTCTTTAATTACGCTGGTTGCAAGCTTGGAGTCATCATCATCTCCAACCCATACCTCAAAAAGATCACCTAATATATATAGATGGGATAATTCTTGCGCAGCAGTTTGCAAAAATTTAAAAAAGCCCTCCGTTACAGAGGGTATATTTTTAGATAAATGAAGATCAGATATAAACCCTAATTTCATTCACTCACTGTCACTGAATGAATAAGGGTTGGTTCAAGAGGAGCGTCAGCGTAACCGCCAACAGTAGAGGTAGTACTCAGAGCAATTTGATCTACAACATCCATCCCACCAATAACTGAGCCAAAGACAGCATAACCCCAGCCTTGAGAAGTTTCCGATGTGTGGTTTAAAAAATCATTATCTTTATGGTTAATAAAAAATTGACCAGTAGCAGAATGAGGATCCATGGTTCTGGCCATTGCAATAGTGCCGCGATCATTCTTCAAGCCATTATTAGCCTCATTTTGAATTGGATCTGTATTTGTTGGTTTTGGTGTCATGTTTTCATCTAGACCACCGCCTTGAACCATAAATCCTTCAATAATTCTATGGAAAATTGTTCCCGTGTAATAACCATCCTCGGCTAATTTTAAAAAGTTCGCTACAGTTATAGGTGCATTATCAGCATCGAGCTCTAAGTGGATTTCTCCGGCTGAAGTAGAAATAGTAACAAGTGACATTTGATCCTCCTCTGGATAATATTCAGTCTGATCTTTTTGATCAATCGGTGACAGGAAGAAGATTAAAGCAACAGCAGTTACAATAATTATTAAGGCAGCAATTTGTATTTTTGACATTAATAAAACCTACATTCCAATTAAGTTCTCTATAATAAGTGATTCATATATCAAATAACAGATGACAATTAAGTTTTATAACTCCTTAACAAACCGAAAGGAAGATTTTGTGCCCATATGCGAGGGCGAGGTTGGGATGTATGTTTGCGGGATGACGGTCTATGATAACTGTCACCTAGGGCATGCAAGGGCGATGATAGCTTTTGATATTCTTGCACGCTACCTTCGATACAGAGGCTACAAGCTAAACTTTACTCGTAACATCACCGATATAGATGACAAGATTATTGATAGAGCTAATGAGAATAAAGAAACAATAGATGCTCTAACAGAAAGAACAATTGCGAGCATGCATGAAGATTTTTTAAAACTTGGCCTAGAGCTTCCTACAAATGAGCCTCGTGCAACCGATCATATTGAGGGCATGATCAATATGATTAGCACACTCATTGAAAAAGGTCATGCCTATCATTCTAAAGGTGGAGATGTTTTTTTTGCAGTGCGAACATTTGCAGAATACGGAAAATTATCGAATAAAAATATTGATGATTTAAATCCAGGCTCTAGAGTTGAAGAGGATGGATCTAAAAAAGATCCATTAGATTTTGTTCTTTGGAAAAGTGCCAAGCAGAATGAGCCATCATGGGATTCTCCCTGGGGATTAGGAAGACCAGGTTGGCATATTGAATGTTCAGTTATGTCTCTAGAAAGTTTAGGTAAGCATTTTGATATTCATGGTGGAGGCCCTGACCTGCTATTCCCTCATCATGAGAATGAAATAGCTCAGTCTGAATGTGCTTCAGATCATAAATTTGCAAACTATTGGATGCATTCAGGATTGTTAAAAATTAATGGTGAGAAGATGTCAAAGTCTTTAGGTAATTTTGCAATGCTAAAGGACTTATTTAACTCCTATCATCCTGAAGTCATTCGATATTATTTAATCTCTAGTCACTATAGAAGCTCTCTAAATTTTGACGATGAATCTCTCGATCAAGCGCGAGCAGCTTTGACAAGACTTTATCAGGCTGCATCACTTGTATCATTGCAAAGGTCAGACTTCCATGAAGATAGTGTTAGGGAATTTATAAACTCAATGAATGATGATTTAAATACTCCAGAGGCATTAAGCACTCTCTTTGGATTGGCAAAATTGATTAATAGCAGTCAAGATAAACAAGAACAGATTAGGTATGTATCAACCATGAGGGAGTTGGGCAAAGTTTTAGGGCTGCTTAACGATAGTCCCGAAGCTTTTCTTCAATACGGAGCAAATTTAACTGATGAAGAGATTGGTAAGAAAATAGAGGAAAGAAACCAAGCAAGAGATAACAAGGATTTCCAAAAGGCCGATCAAATAAGAGATGAGCTTTCGGCTCTAGGTATATTATTAGACGATTCTAATGATGGCACCACCTGGAAGAAATCTTAGTCATCTTCCCCCAAGTTCTTGATTACAGACTCTATGCCAGTCGACCCCATATTCATCCCAACCACTCTCTCGATACCCATTTTTGCATAATGCTCCTCAGCATCTTTCATTAAACCAGATTGATCTAGCGTTAACCCACCGTCCACGCATATATTAATTCCTGTAATAAATCTAGATTCGTCGGAAGCAAGAAATAATGCTGTATAAGCAATATCAATGGGCATTCCAAAATCTTTAATTGGCTGATCTAGCTTACTGTCTTCAATTGCTGTGGCTAAAAGCGGAGTATTAATTGTTCCAGGTGAAATAGCATTCACTCTTATTTTATATTCGCCCAATTCAATAGCAGCATTCTTGCAAAAATTTATCACTCCAGCTTTTGCCGCAGAGTAGGCAAGGGGTCCGGAACCGCCTCCTATGCCAGCAATTGAAGCTGTATTAATAATAGATCCCCCTGAAACATTCTTTTTCATGACTCTGGCTGCATATTTTGAACCCAGAAAAACAGACTTTAGAAGTATTTGGAATGACTTATCCCATTCGTCTGCATTGATGTGAGTAATGGGGCCAACTGCGCCACCTATCCCAGCATTATTAAACATAATGTCTAAAGTACCAAAACGGTCAACTGCAAGGTTGATCATCTCCTCTATGTTATCTTCTGAAGAAACATCGGTGATAGATATACATGCATCTGCATCTAATTTTTTTTGCTTAATAATTTCAAAAGTCTCTTCGAGCGAATCTTTATTAATATCGGCAAGCACAACCTTCGCACCATGTTCCAAAAACAATAATGCTGTTTCTTTTCCAATGCCACTTCCAGCACCCGTTATCACTGCTACTTTTTTTTGTAATCTTTTCATTAACTAATGATTATCACTGAAACATTCTTAAAAGAAAAATCCAGTTTTCAAAAATTTAACTTTTATTCACAGATCTGTAATTTAATTGATTCATGGAGAGTATTTAATATGAATCAACTGAACTAAATAAATCATGCTATCCCCAAAGCTGGTTAATACTACCCTAAAGTTCAGCTTAAATAAGGGGCTTTAAATAGTCCCTTATTTTCTTATATTAATGAGTTTGTGTCAGTCATGCACGTCGAGTGTAAATAGATTAAAATTATCGATTGATCAGAAGAATGGCTCCCTGACGTGGGATCGAACCACGGACCAATTGATTAACAGTCAACTGCTCTACCGCTGAGCTATCAGGGAACAAGTTGAGAATTATAGATTAAAATTCATAAAGTAAAACAAGATAATGGCAAAAAATTTAACTGTTACATCTCCATTTGAACCTGCGGGAAGTCAGCCAAAAGCGATAGAAACTTTGGTTAATGGTTTAAATGATGGATTACTGCATCAAGTTTTACTAGGTGTTACAGGTTCGGGCAAGACATACACCATGGCTAAAATTATTGAATCTACCCAAAGGCCTGCAGTGGTGATGGCTCCTAATAAAACCTTAGCAGCTCAATTATATGGTGAGCTTAAAGATTTTTTTCCTAAAAACTCCGTTGAATATTTTGTTTCATATTATGATTATTATCAGCCCGAAGCCTATGTGCCTACCTCAGATACCTATATTGCCAAGGATGCATCTGTGAATGAGCACATCGAGCAAATGAGGCTTTCTGCAACCAAGGCATTGCTTGAGCGTAATGATACGATTGTTGTTGCTACCGTATCAGCAATATATGGCTTGGGTGCTCCTGAATCCTATCTGAATATGATTCTTCACCTAGATAGGGGTGAAACAATTGATCAAAGAACTATTTTGCGCCGTCTTTCATCGATGCAATATACCCGAAATGATATTGATTTTAGACGTGCAACTTTTAGAGTTCGAGGTGATGTTATTGACATCTATCCGGCTGACTCAGAGAGAGATGCTCTAAGAATTGAGTTATTTGGAGATGAGGTAGAGCGCCTATTATGGATAGATCCATTAACTGGAGAAGTTATCAATGAAACCCCACGTGCCACGATTTATCCAAAAACACATTACGTGACTCCAAAAGAGACGGTCTTAGATTGCCTTAAAACTGTGCGAGAAGAGTTAAAAGAAAGAATTAAATTTCTACAAGATAATAATAAATTAGTTGAGGCTCAAAGATTACAAGAAAGAACTACCTACGATTTAGAGATGATGCAAGAGCTTGGTTATTGTCAAGGTATCGAAAATTATTCGCGCTATCTTTCGGGTCGAAATCCTGGTGAGCCGCCGCCATGCCTTTTTGATTACTTGCCAAAAAATGCCATAGTCTTTATGGATGAGTCTCATGTTTCAGTGCCCCAGATTGGGGGTATGTATAAGGGAGATCGATCCCGCAAAGAAACGCTTGTTGATTATGGGTTTAGATTGCCATCCGCTCTAGACAACCGTCCACTGAGGTTTGAAGAATGGGAGGATGTAACACCTCAGAAGATATATGTCTCTGCTACACCTGGTAAGTATGAATTAGAGCACTGCGATAATATAGCAGAGCTATTGGTTAGACCCACTGGGTTAATTGATCCAGAAATTGAAATTAGACCTGCAACCTCCCAAATTGATGATGTAATCGGTGAATGCAATGAAAGAGCTGCATTGAAAGAAAGGGTTTTGATTACAACTTTAACCAAACGTATGGCTGAAGATTTAACAGACTATTTAGAAGAAAATGGAATTAGAACACGCTACATGCATTCTGACGTAGACACAGTTGAGAGAACTGAAATAATTAGAGATTTAAGGCTTGGTCATTTTGATGTGTTGGTAGGAATTAATTTATTAAGGGAAGGCCTAGATATTCCTGAGGTTAGCTTGGTTGCAATCCTAGATGCAGATAAAGAAGGCTTTCTAAGGTCAGAGGTTACCCTGATTCAAACCGTTGGAAGGGCAGCAAGAAATATTCGAGGCAAAGCAATTTTGTATGCTGATAAGGTCACAGGTTCAATGCAAAGGGCCATGGATGAAATGTCAAGAAGAAGAGAGATTCAAATTAAATACAATAAAGATCATGGCATCACCCCAACATCAATTGTTAAAGATATTAAAGATATAATGGAGGGAGCTCGTGTTACAAAGCAGACAAAGAAAACAAAACCTCAGCACCTTGAAAAAGAGCTGCCCTTTAAAATTAATAATGAAACTCCGGAAAAAATATCAATTTCAATTACTAAGCTAGAAGAGCAGATGTATATTTATGCAAAAGAAACAGAGTATGAAAAGGCTGCATTTTGCAGGGACCAGATTAAAAATCTAAAGTGGCAACTTCTTAATTCTTAAATCTCTTCATCGCTACAATTTTGCGCAAGCAAGAGATAGTAATAATCTCTAACCCTCTCTACAAAATCAACGGTTTGTTGACCTCTTGAATAGTCTTTTGAATCCATAGAGGATTTTAAATTTAGCAAATAGCCCTCTAGATCTAACCAAGTCACCTCATTAGAATTTTTATCTATTGCATCAATTGCATTTTTTATGTTTGTAGTACCTAGATTATAGGAAGCCAATATAAACGCAATCTTATCGCCTGAAGAAGTTCCATAGTTCATGCTTGATGTAAGATCAGCAATATATTGCGCTCCCCCATAAATGCTCTGAATTGGATCTAAGCGATTTGTTACACCTACTGATGCTGCTGTAGGTAGGGTTAACATCATCATGCCCTTCACTTGAGTTGCCGATCGAGCTTTTGGATCCCATTGCGATTCTTGGAAAGCTACAGCAGCAAGAAGTTCCCATTCAACATTAAATGTCTCCGCGGCCTCAAGAAAGTCTTTTTTATATTTAGAAAACCTAGATTTTTTTAATTTATCAAACTTATTTTTTTCAAAATCACTAAGTCTCGAAAAAGAATATAATTTTTCATTAATAACTTTGCAATATTCTGATAAAGGAGTGTTTTCAGGTTCCTTGTTGCAAGCATAGAGACCAAACACAAAGATGAAAATAGATAAGTTTTTTGCAAGGAATTGCACTGTTTTTATTTTTTTAATTTTAAACATCCTTATAATTAAATATTACAATATTTTACTAGAGAGCTAGTGTCAAAAAATCTTCATTTGCTGCTTCAAGGTCCTTCTAGTTTTTCGCCGTCAAAAATTTCATCTCTTAGCTCTGGTCTGAACCTGCAAAATGATTCTCAAATTGAAGAATTAACCAGCTATGAATTTTATTCAGTTGATGTAAATCAAGATTTTTCTGATCACTCAAAACTTAAAGAGCTACTTTGCTCTTATGAAACTTCAAATTTGCCTAATTTTTTTGTTGGCCCAAGATCTGGAACAATTAGCCCATGGGCGTCTAAGACTGCTGAAATAATATCTAACATTGGTATTAAGGGCGTCGATAGAATTGAAAAGTATCTAGGCTATTTTATTAAAACCAATATTTCCATGACTGATTTGGACTTGTCATCTATCTTTGATCGCATGACTCAAGAAGTTTTTTGGAGTGTAAAAGATATTGTTTTAAATACTGATAGGCTTCAAAGAAAGCCTTTGGTAAATATTGATATCTCACAAGCAAGCAAAGAGTCTTTAATAAAAGCAAATCAAGATTTAGGATTAGCCTTATCAAAAGAGGAAATTGATTATTTAGATCAATTTTATTCATCTGCAGCTCGGAATCCTACTGATGCTGAGCTAATGATGTTTGCCCAAGCTAATTCTGAACATTGCAGACATAAAATATTTAATGCTGTCTGGATAATAAATTCTATTGCTCAGGAAGATTCCTTATTTGATTTAATAAAAAAAACAAGTCAAGGCAATAAACAAGATTTAATTTCTGCCTACAAAGATAATGCTGCTGTTATCGAAGGAGTTGAAGTGCCTACATTGAATAGGAATTTAAAAAATATTTATAGCTTTTCATTAGAACAAATAAACTCAACACTAAAAGTTGAAACTCATAATCACCCTACGGCCATTTCTCCTTTTCCTGGGGCTGCAACTGGTTCTGGAGGAGAAATAAGAGATGAGGGTGCCACAGGGTCAGGCGCAAAACCTAAAATGGGATTGATTGGTTTTAATGTTTCTAATCTCAGACTTGCAGACTTCCCTCGTATTTGGGAAAGAGCTCCACACAAGCCTTCGAGAATTGCCTCTCCACTTCAAATTATGATCGAGGGACCAATTGGTGCCGCTGCATTTAATAATGAATTTGGGCGACCAAGTACGGTGGGTTATTTTCGGGTCTTTGAACAGCCCTTTGCTGACAATCAAGCTTATGGATATCACAAACCAATCATGTTAGCTGGAGGTATAGGTGAGGTAAAAAATAGAAACAGTCTTAAAAATCCCATAGAGGTTGGTGATTTGGTTGTTGTATTGGGTGGTCCCTCCATGCTTATAGGCTTAGGAGGAGGAGCAGCATCATCTATGTCTTCTGGAGAAAGTGATGAAGAGCTAGATTTCGCCTCTGTTCAAAGAGAAAACGCAGAAATGGAGAGAAGATGTCAAGAGGTAATTAATCAGTGCGCATTTGAGTCTCCAAACCTAATAGAATTCATTCATGATGTTGGAGCAGGGGGGCTTTCAAACGCCATTCCTGAATTGGCAAAAGATTGCAACTTAGGTGTTGCTATAGATTTAAGCTTGATCCCTGTCGCTGATCCAAGCCTATCTCCCATGGAGATTTGGTCAAACGAATCTCAAGAACGCTATGTTTTAGCTATCAAAAAATCTAACAAAGATATCTTCGAAAATATTTGTCGAAGAGAGAGATGTCCGGTTGCTTTTGTTGGTCAAACCACTTCAAAAGATACGGTGGAGGTTTATGATCCTGAAAGAGATGAATTCCCTGTTCATGTTCCTTTATCAATGCTCTTTGGAGATTTGCCTATTTCAAACATGAAGCTTAATGATCCAAAAATTAAGCAAGTAATTAATTCTATCCCCAATGATTTAGATTTATCCGAAGTCATTCACAGAGTGCTTTCACATCCTTCTGTAGCCTCAAAATCCTTTTTAATTACAATTGGCGATAGAACTGTTGGTGGCTTAGTTGCTCGTGATCAATTGGTTGGCAGATATCAAGTGCCTACCTCAAATTATGCTATGGCTACCAAATCATTCCTTAGCAATGAAGGAGATGTTTTATCAATAGGGGAAAAGCCTACTCTCGCAATTCAAAATCCAGCAGCCTCCATGAGGATGGCCTTAGCCGAAGCACTAATGAACCTAGTTTCTGCCCCAGTCAAAAATTTAGACCTAGTGAGACTCTCTGCAAATTGGATGGCAGCATGTGGAGACGAGGAAGATAATTATGCTTTGAGATTAGGCGTTGAAGCGCTATCAGCCATGTGTATAAAGCTGGGAATAGCTATACCAGTAGGAAAAGATTCCCTATCTATGAAAACAAAATGGAATGAGGGCGATCAAGAGTTTGAAGTGAAGAGCCCTTTGTCCGGAATTATTTCAGCCATGGCTCCAGTTGAGAACGTATCTATGGCTGTAACAACTGAGTTTAAAGAGCATGGTTCAAAAGATTTATATCATTTATTTTTGAATGATCGTCGTAGGTTGGGCGGTTCCATTTTTGAGGCAGTTACCTCTTCAAGCATTCAAACAGTTCCAGATATTGATGATATTGAATTATTTGCAACATTATTCGATGCAGTTCAGGAGTTAATAAAGCGAGGCTGGATCGTTGCTCTGCATGATATTTCTGATGGAGGATTATTTACCACTCTTGCAGAGCTATCATTTACAAATAAGATTGGAATAGAAATATTTATTTCAGAAAATTTTCAAAACGATGCTGAGTTGCAATATCTTTTCGCAGAAGAAACAGGCGTGGTTGTTCAATTTAATAATGCTTTTGAAAATCAAGCTTTAGAGTTTCTTCAGAAAAAAAACCTTCAACATCGAAAGTGTGCCTCGCAGAGATCTGATGCCCTGATTTCTATTTCTTTGAATAACGAGATTAAATTTTCTGATTCAGTTGTGAATTTAGAAAAGGTTTGGAATGAAACTTCATACTCGATTAAATCTTTAAGAGATAATCCAGCAAGTGCAAAAGCTGAGTATGATCTAATTGAAAAATTTGATGATCAAGGTTTGATTGCCAAAGATAGTTTTCAATATTCCGAGCAACTCCCATCTTTTAATCAACATTTAAAACCCAAGGTAGCAATATTTAGAGAACAAGGTGTGAACGGCCAAAATGAGATGGCTGCAGCATTTATATTGGCTGGATTTGATGTAATAGATGTGCATATGCAAGATCTAATTGATAGCCCAAACTTACTATTAGAGTTTCAGGGTTTGGCGGCCTGTGGTGGTTTTTCTTATGGCGATGTGCTTGGAGCTGGAGGGGGATGGTCATCTAGCATTAGATTTAATAATGCTGTTAGAGATTCATTTGAACGTTTTTTTAATCGTAGTGACACTTTTACTTTTGGTGTTTGTAATGGATGCCAGATGCTATCTAAGTTAAAAGACTTAATTCCGGGGGCTGAAAATTGGCCAGAATTTTTGTGGAATGAGTCTGATCAATTTGAAGCACGCTTATCTCAAGTCACCATTGCTAAATCTAAGTCTGTTTTATTGACAGGGATGGATGGATGGCAAATTCCTGTTGCCGTTGCACATGGTGAGGGCAGAGCCTCATTTAAGGGAGATACTCTAAAGAGCCTATTTAAACAAAATCAAGTCGCAATTCAGTTTACCGATCATAAAGGCGCAGTGGCTTCTTCATATCCTCTCAATCCAAATGGTTCTCCTGAAGGAATTACTGGCCTGACTTCTATGGATGGCAGGGCAACAATTATGATGCCTCATCCTGAAAGAGTATTTAGATCGCAGCAACTATCTTGGCGCCCATCAGACTGGAAAGAGTATTCCCCATGGATGCAAATTTTTATAAATGCTTATAAATTTAGCCAAGAGGCATAATTTTTTACTACCAGAGTTTCAGAGCTTCTTCTCTAAAAGGAAACTCACCAGAGGCCAGATCATCAAAATAATATTTTAATGTTTTAGTGACGGTTGGAAATGCAATTTCATCCCATGGAATTTCGTCTTTTGGAAATAGTTTTACTTCAGAGCTCTCAGAAGTGGGACCAAATCTCTCATCCCCCAGGTCAGCTAGATAAAAAAAGTGTACCTGACTGATATGTGTCAAACTAAATGCCGTATAGGGAGAAATAATTTTTGGTGTTGCCTGAGTTTCCTCTTTTGTTTCTCTTAATGCTCCTTCTTGAAGAGTCTCTGCATTCTCCATAAATCCTGCGGGTAAAGTCCATCTTCCGAATCGAGGCTCTATATTTCTTTTGCATAAAAGGACGTAATCGTCTTTGATGCATATAGTACCGACAATCAGGTTGGGATTGGTATAAAAAATCGAACTGCAGTCAGAACAAATATAACGTTTTAAATTGTCATCAGCTGGAATTTTAAAATCAATTTGATCGCTTCCGCATTTTGAACAATATCTCAAAAGTGCTCCTTTCTTAGAGAATAAAATGTCGTAAGAAGTTAAACTTACCCAATGATTGAAGAGATCAAGTATAAACTAAATTTACATAATTCTGAAAAGCCAAGTGGTCGTCCTCAGGCTTCAGTTTTAATAGCTATTTTAAATTATGGGAAATATATTGGATCTCCCGAATTGATTTATACACAACGCTCCAATAATCTTTCAACCCATTCGGGCGAAGTCAGTTTTCCCGGAGGTAAAGTGGATGAGATGGACACAAGCCTTTTTGGAACGGCCTTGAGAGAATCCAATGAAGAAATCAGTCTTAACGGCAAAGATGTCACTCAATTAGGGAAGTTAAATTATCTTATATCCCGTCATAAAATAGAGGTCAATCCTTTTGTAGCAACTGTTGACCAGCCCCAATTATTAGAACCAAACGAGGAAATACAAGAGATTTTTACTGTCCCCTTAGATTTTTTGCTTGACTCAAAAAATGTTCAACGAGAAACCATTGAAAGGGATGGAGCTTTATGGCAAGTACCAACTTGGAATATTAAGGATCAGAAAATATGGGGCTTAACTGCCATCATTACATTAAACTTTTTAAATGTATGTTTTGATGCGAATATAGAGATTCTAGAAGGGTAATTGAAATGATTATTGATATAAATAATAAAAGCTTAAGCACTGAAAATGATGATTTTTGGATTGCTCCAGATGCAACAGTTATTGGAGATGTACAAATGGCAAAAGATTCAAGCATTTGGTTTCATTGCACGCTCAGGGGAGACAATGAGCCAATTATTTTAGGTGAAGGAACAAATATTCAGGATAACTCGGTAATACACACTGACCCAGGGTTTGCATGCAAAATAGGAAAGTTTGTAACGGTTGGGCACATGGCAATGCTTCACGGATGTGAAGTTGGCGATGGCTCGCTTATTGGAATAGGGGCAGTTATCCTAAATGGAGCTAAAATAGGTAAAAATTGTATAGTTGGAGCAAAAGCATTGATTACAGAGGGCATGGAGGTGCCTGATGGATCAATGGTGCTTGGTATTCCTGCAAAAATCAAAAAAGAACTTACTCCTGAAGAGCAAGCAATACCTTCTTTAAACGCACATCATTATATTGAAAATTACAAAAGGTATAAGGCCGAGCTAGGTTAGCTTTATGTCAGGAAGAATTGTCAATTACTATGACCAATCAACAGAATGTGAAGGCTATTTTTCAATGCCTGAATCTTCAAATTCTGCTCCATTAGTTCTTGTTGCTCACACTTGGAAAGGTAGATCTGAGTTTGAAGATGGAAAAGTAATCGCCCTGAATAATTTAGGCTATGCTGCTTTATCAATCGATATTTTTGGAGGCGGCATCAACGGTAGCAGCACTGAAGAGAACCAGGCTTTAATAGAGCCATTCGTTCAAGATAGAAAACTATTTAGACAACGCCTTATAAGTGCGGTTGAGTTTGGTAAGACCATTGATGGCGTTGATCCATCAAAAATTGCATTAATAGGTTTCTGTTTTGGCGGTCTTGCTGCTATAGAGCTTGCTCGCTCTGGATATCAGCTCTCAGGATGTGTTAGTTTCCATGGGCTTTTAAATCAATCGGATGAGCCTCTCCAAAAGGTTAATACAAAATTATTGGTTTTGCATGGGGATAAAGACCCCATGGTTTCTTCCGATCAAATATTGGCTTTGCAAAATGAGATGACTGAATCCAAGGCTGATTGGCAATTCATTAGCTATGGCAATACTTATCATGCATTTACTAATCCTATGGCTAACGATATTGAAATGGGAACAGTTTATAATCATGATAGTGATAAGAGATCCTGGGCTGCAATGTCTAATTTTTTAGAGGAAGTTTTTAGCAATGTTAACAAGTGAACTAAGAGCTAAGTTTTTAGAGTACTTCAACAACAATGGCCATGAAGTTGTGGATTCCAGCCCTTTAATTCCTGCCAATGATGACACCCTCTTATTTACAAATGCTGGAATGGTTCAATTCAAGGATGTTTTTTTAGGATCTGATAAGCGTTCATATAAGAGAGCAACCACAACGCAAAGATGCATCCGTGCAGGTGGAAAACATAATGATTTAGAAAATGTTGGTTACACCCTTAGGCATCACACATTCTTCGAGATGTTAGGTAATTTTAGTTTTGGAGATTATTTCAAAGAGGAAGCGATTAAACTTGCATGGAATTTTTTAACCAATGAACTTAATTTAGAAAAAGAAAAATTATGGATTTCTGTTTTTAGGGAAGATGACGAGGCTGCAGAAATTTGGTCATCAATTATTGGCATTGATCCAAAAAGAATTGTCAGACTAGATGAAGAGGATAATTTTTGGTCTATGGGGGACACAGGACCATGTGGACCCTGCTCAGAAATTTATTATGATCATGGCGAGCAATATGAAGGCACTCCACCAGGATCACCAGGCGATGAGGGAGATAGATTTGTAGAAATCTGGAATCTAGTTTTTATGCAGTTTAATAGAGATGCTGCGGGTGAATTAACACCATTGCCTAAGCCATCTGTTGATACCGGCATGGGGTTAGAGAGAGTGGCTGCCGTGATGCAAGGCGTTAATTCAAATTACGAAACAGACCTTTTTCTTAACCTTATTAAAGCATCTGAGAACGCTATTCAATCTCCTGGAGAGCCATCGCATAAAGTGATTGCAGATCACATCCGAAGCGTTAGCTTTTTAATTGCCGATGGCATTACCCCCTCTAATGAGGGAAGAGGATATGTGCTTCGTAGGATTATGCGAAGAGCTATTCGTCATGGATATAAGCTAGGTGCCAAGGAACCATTTTTGCATTCATTGGTTGAGCCATTAGTAAAAGAAATGCAATCTGCATTTCCAATGCTAGCAGCCAATCAGAAACACATCGAAGAAACCATTCATCACGAAGAGAATCAGTTTCTTGAAACTTTGGATAAAGGAATTGAGATTTTAGAAAAAGAAATTTCTCACATGGATTCAAATGTGATTCCTGGAAATATTGTTTTTAAACTTCATGATACATTTGGGTTCCCTTTTGATCTTACTGCAGATATTGCCCGTGAGCAGGGATTGAAGCTTGATGAAGATGGATTTAATCAATGCATGGAAGAGCAAGTAAAAAATTCTAAATCAGCAAGTAAATTTAAAAGTACTCAATTAGATTTATCCTCTATTGAAGAAACTCGGTTTTTGGGTTACGACCAATTAAATGCAGAAGGAAAAGTTTTGGGTCTATGGGAGAATGATCTAAGAGTAGATTCTGTAACTTGTGGTGCAGAGTATTTTCTTGTTTTAGATCAGTCTCCTTTTTATGCAGAATCTGGAGGGCAGGTTGGAGATGAAGGCGAGTTTTCTGGTTCCAATGTAAGTGGGCAGGTATTAGATTGCATCAAACAAGGAAAAATCTTTATTCATAAAATAGCTCTTGAAGAAGGTTCATTGAAAATAGGTGACACTTTAAAGCTCTCAGTTGCATCCAATAAAAGAGCTAGCGCAGCTTCCAACCATTCAGCCACTCACCTAATGCATGCTGCCTTAAAACATGTGCTTGGCAGTCATGTTGAGCAAAAAGGCTCACTGGTAGATGCTTCAAAGCTTCGTTTTGATTTTTCACACCCTAAAGCAGTTACTAAGGATGAAATCAAACAAATAGAATTATTAGTCAATCAACACACCCTAAAAAATACTCTAGTCAAAACAGAGTTAATGAAGCTAGATCATGCAATAGCATCAGGTGCTGAAGCTATGTTTGGAGAGAAATATGATGATGAGGTAAGAGTTTTATCTATGAGCGAAGGCTTTTCAGTTGAGCTTTGCGGCGGGACCCATGTAAATAGGACTGGAGATATAGGTATGTTTGCAATTATCAATGAATCCAGTGTCTCATCTGGAGTCCGAAGAATTGAGGCTGTGACTGGCTTCAAGGCGGTAGAATTAATGCTTGAGACAAGATCCCAGCTTCAAGATGTTCAAGGCATATTGAATGTTGGTGCCCCTCTCATAAGCTCAAAAGTTCAGGATTTAGTTATGGAAAATAAATCTTTAAAAAAGGGCAAGAAAAATAAAACGAAAACTTCGCTTGATCTTAAGGAAACGATCCATAAGATTGATAATTTTGATTTGGTCCTGATAGAGGCAGATAGTCAAAATATACAAGATTTAAGACAGTTGGTTGATAATGCAAGGCAAGATCAGTTGCAAAGGTGTATTTTAATCTTGAGTCACCAAGGCTCTAAAGTTTTGATGGTTTGTGGTATCACAGATGATATTCAAAGCTCATTAAGCGCTCATGAAGTTATTCAGGCAATCGCAAAAGCATCAAACGGAAAAGGTGGTGGTCGTGAGGATTTTGCTCAAGGTGCAGGCATAACGGAAAATTTTGAAGAATTTGTTAATTCCATTCCTGATATCGTACAATCCATCGCTTAATCTTTAAGCATCAATGATGGAAACAATAGTATTAAAATTTGGCGGTACCTCAGTTGGCACAACTGAGAGAATTTCTGCTGTTGCTGACATTATAAAGACTGCTTGCAGCGAAGCATCACCTGTTGTTGTAGTTTCTGCTATGAGTGGAGAGACGAATCGTTTAATTGATTTAGCTAAATCATTCGGCGCCGAGCCAAACAAAAGAGAGTTTGATGCACTCGTTTCTACCGGTGAGCAAGTGAGCGCATCCTTGGTTTCTATTGCCTTGAATCAATTAGGCCTTAAAGCTAAATCACTATCTGCAGCTCAGTTTGGCATGAAGACAACCTCAAATTTTTCTAGAGCAAAAATTCTTGAACTTGATAAGGATATAATTTTTAAAACCATTGAAGATGGGTATATTCCAATTATTACAGGATTTCAAGGAGTCACCAGTGAGGGTGATACCACTACTATGGGAAGAGGAGGTAGTGACACCACTGCAGTGGCCATCGCTGCTGCAATTAAATCTAAGCGATGTGATATTTACACTGATGTTGATGGCATTTATACAACAGATCCAAGAATTGTGCCCAATGCAAAAAAACTTGATTCTATCAATATAGAAGAAATGTTGGAGCTAGCTGGTCAGGGTGCTAAAGTTATGCAGATACGCGCTGTAGAGTTTGCGAATAAATACAAGGTTTTAGTTAGAGTTTTATCAAGCTTTGATTCAGGCTCAGGGACACTTATTTTACAGGAGGAAGAGGGAATGGAAGATGCTGTAATTACAGGTATTGCTTCTCAAAAAGATCAGACAAAATTTACCTTGCATGGAGTTGTTGATACTCCTGGTATTGCATCTGGTATTTTAAGCCCTGTCAGTGATGCAGGTATTGAGGTGGACGTCATTGTTCAAAATGTGAGTGTTTCCGGAAAAACAGATTTCACTTTCACAGTTAGTAATTCTGACAGAGCTGAGGTCGAGTCAGTTTTAACAAAAAAAATGCAGGGTATCTCATATGACGAATTAATCATTGACGAGGGGATAGGTAAAGTTTCTTTGGTAGGAGTGGGTATGCGTTCGCATGCTGGAATAGCTAGCACTGCATTTGATGCTTTGGCAGATGCAGGAATCAATATTCAAATGATTAGCACATCAGAAATTAAAATTACAATTGTCATTTCAGGCCACCAACTTGAAGAGGCAGTCAAAACTTTGCATGCAGCATTTAATTTAGGAGACTAATGTACGACTTAATTTTAAAAAACGGGACTTTGGTTAATGAGGGGCAAATCTTTGCATCAGACATAGCTATAAAAGGAAACAGAATTGAAAAAATTGCTTCTTCCATAGATGCAGAAACAAAAAGTATAGTTGACCTCATGGGAAAGTATGTAATCCCAGGGCTAATTGATGATCAGGTGCATTTCAGAGAACCTGGTTTAACCCATAAAGGTGAGATCGCAACAGAATCAAAAGCTGGTCTTGCGGGAGGTGTTACCAGTTATTTTGAAATGCCTAACGTTAATCCAACGACTACAACCAATGAGAATTTAACAAAAAAGTTTCAGTTAGCTAGCACGAAATCTGTTTCTAATTATTCATTTCATCTTGGAGCAAGCAATACTAATATCGAAGAAATTAAAAAAGTAGATATTCACCAAGCTGCAGGTTTAAAAGTTTTTATGGGCGCTTCAACTGGCCACATGCTAGTTGATGATTTGAACGCATTGGACGATATTTTTAATTATTCTCCATTGATAGTTGTAACTCATTGTGAAGATCAAAAAACAGTTGAAAAAAATGAACAATTGTTTCATGAAAAATATGGTGAAGGGGTTTCGCCTGAGCATCATCATTTAATTCGGGATGTTGACAGCTGTTATATCTCGAGTTCTCTGGCCGTAAGCTTAGCCAAGAAATACGATGCAGATCTTCATGTGTTTCATTTAACCACTGAAAAAGAAATGCAATTATTTGATGCAGGCGAAGCAGATCAAAAGAAAATAACTGCGGAAGTATGTGTTCATCATATGTATTTTAATGACTCATATTATGCCCAGCTAGGCAATCAAATTAAGTGTAACCCATCGATTAAACAAGAATCAGATAGACAGGCGCTTATCAAAGCTCTCTTAGATAATAAAATCGATATTATTGCAACGGATCATGCTCCTCATACATGGGAGGAAAAAAGCAAGGCCTATACTGAAGCTCCAGCGGGTCTGCCATTGGTTCAACACGGCCTTCAAATACTTTTAGATTTCTATCATCAAGACATTCTTTCGCTTGAAACCATTGTTGAAAAAACAAGTCATAACATAGCAAAGAGATTTCAGGTAAAAGATAGGGGTTTTATCAGAGAAGGATATTTTGCTGATTTAGCTGTTATAGATCATGAAAAGCCCTATGAAGTTTCGAAAGAAAATATTTTATATAAGTGTGGATGGTCACCGTTTGAAGGACACAGTTTTAAATCCTCTATATTTATGACTATTGTCAATGGCAATATTGCTTTTCAAAATGGAAAGATAAGTGATAATTTACCATTCGGTATGCAAATTGAATTTGATAGATAGCATTATTTTATCGTTTTAAAGCGTTATAATTCCTGTTCGAAAATCGGAGAGTTGGCTGAGTGGTCGAAAGCGCCTCCCTGCTAAGGAGGTATATGGGTATACTGTATCGAGGGTTCGAATCCCTCACTCTCCGCCAGCACTTTCAAACCTTATCAATTTAAACCCTTTCAGGCTTTCTATTTATTAAATAGCAGAGTAGCTGTTAAAATCTTTTAATACATTCTCTTATTCTTTCAATTGCATGAGCCGACTAAATTCAGAAAATCCTGTCTCTGCATTCGAAAATACGCTTGATGATATCTTAGAGTTGCTAGATGAAGATACTCAGCATTTTATTTATTTAACTGGCGCAGCCGGAACTGGTAAAACAACTCTGATAGAGAGAGTTAAAGATGAGTGCTTACTTAAAAAAATGGTTGTTGCTCCAACGGGAGTTGCGGCATTGAATATTGGGGGGAGCACTATTAATTCAGCATTTAGAATTGGCTTTGATACCTTTCCGGTTATTCAAGAATCAAAGGATCCGCGTTTTAAAAAATTATTAAAAAACCTTGAGTTACTAATTATTGATGAAATTTCTATGGTGCGAGCACCAATGCTTGATGCTATTTCAGAAACTCTTCAAATACATCGCAATTCATCTAAGCCATTTGGTGGAATACATGTCCTTGCTTGCGGTGATTTATTTCAGTTACCTCCGGTAGTTAAAGAGAATGAGGAAACTGCAATTTTTGAAAGATATGAATCAGTATATTTTTTTAGTGCAGATAATTTTAAAGCCATTAAAAAGCCATCTTTTTTTGAATTGGAGAGCTCCTTCAGACAACAAGATGATAAAGAGTTTTATGATTTACTAAATAATGTTCGACTTGGTCAGAACCTTGAAGCCTCGATCAAGAAAATTAATCAGACCTGCCATAATCCTGAATTTAATACTGAATCTTCATTAATTATTACCTCAAGAAAATATCGTGCCGAACAAATTAATGAGGAGATGTTAAATTTGATAGATGGTCCAGCTACTGCTGCAAAATCAAAAGAGCAAGGTGAACTCAATGAAAATGATCTGCCGGCCCCTAGAGAACTTCGCGTTAAAGAAGGTGCCAAAGTCATGTTTATCAAAAATGATCCTGATGGAAGATGGGTAAATGGAACAATTGGGGTTGTGATAGATTGCTCAGATAAAAACAAGAAAGTTATCAAAGTAAAAGTTGGCACAGAGGTACATAAGGTTAAGAGAGAAGAATGGAATAAAGTTAGGTATGTCTATGATGAATTTAATGATGAAATGGAAGAAGAGGTTGTTTCATCTTTTAAGCAATTTCCACTGAAATTAGGGTGGGCAGTTACTATTCATAAGGCTCAAGGTTTAACCCTTGAAAGTTGCTCTGTTGATCTTGGGGATGGAGCTTTTGCTACCGGTCAAGCATATGTTGCACTTAGTAGATGCAAAACTTTGGACTCCTTGAATTTATATAGAGAACTTAAAGTTAGAGATGCTTTAGTTGATCCAGACATTCAAGATTTTCATGCAGAACACTTTGGATAGTTCTACAATAGAAATATACTTTTAAAATTAAATCCATGGAAAATCTGATCTCCCATATTTCTAAATTAATTATTAATTTTTCTGATTTTGTTTGGGAGTGGAATGCTCCGTTTTTAGTTGGCGCAGGAGTATACTTTTTTATTTTCTCAAAACTCACCCCTTTTAAATATCTTCGTCATGCCTTTGATTTAATAAGGGGCAAGCACTCAAAACAAGAAGACATTGGAGAAGTTTCTCATTTTCAAGCCTTAACTACAGCATTATCTGGAACCATTGGTCTTGGGAATATTTCTGGTGTTGCGCTTGCTATTGGTTACGGAGGACCAGGAGTAATTTTTTGGATGTGGGTGACTGCAATTGTTGGTATAGCAACTAAATTTTTTACTTGTACCTTATCTGTGATGTATCGAGACGTGGATGAGGATGGGACAGTTCGAAGCGGACCAATGTACATCATTAAAAACGCGTTGCCTAAGTCAATGATGCCATTGGCATATTTTTTTGCAGCCGCTGGCTTAATTGGTGCTTTACCAGGGTTTCAAAGTAACCAGATGGTTCAAATGCTTGAAACTATACCTATTTTTGATTTTAAATACTTTAATTTAATAGCTGGAATTGTTTTAGCTACAGTCACTGGAGCTATAATTTTTGGTGGCTTGGTAAGAATAGCAAAAGTTTCTCAATGGCTTGTGCCTTCAATGAGCATCTTATATTTTGGCTCTATCATGGTTGCGTTATTATTAAATTTTGATGCGGTCATTCCTGCATTTCAAATTATTATCAAAGATGCTTTTACAGGCTCTGCAGTCGCTGGAGGAAGTGTTATTGCTGTAATTATTATGGGTGTTAAAAGAAGCGCTCATTCTAATGAGGCAGGTATTGGAACAGAATCACTAGTTCATGGTGCTGCCAAGACCTCAAATCCAGTTAAACAAGGTTTAGTTGCCATGCTTGGACCTATTTTTGATACTTTGATAATGTGCACCTCGACTGCATTATTAATTATCATTTCAGGCGTTTGGTTAAATGTAGGCTCAGGTGTTGAGGGTGTTAAATTAACTGCTGAAGCATTCAGTGTTCTTCTTGGCCCCGTTGGATATGCAATTTTACTTGTTTGCGTAGTTAGCTTTGGAGCCAGCACCATCTTTACTTATTCATTTTATGGCTCCGCTTGCGCGCAATTTTTATTTGGTAAAAAAGGAGTACAAGTTTATCAGTGGGTCATTGTTTTCTTTGTTGTAGTCTTTGCAGTAATACCTGTAAAGACTGCCATTGCTGTAATTGATCTGTCATTTGCATTTATGGCAATACCAACATTAGTTTCATCAGTTTGGCTGGCGCCAAAAGTGATTGAAAAAGCCAAAGATTATTTTGCAACTTTGGAGCCTAAGATATCTTCCGTTTAAGTTTATCCGTCTTTTAAAATTTCTCTGGCTGCATTTTTTCCGGGAAGGCCTGTAACACCTCCACCAGGATGAGTTCCTGAGCCACACATATAAAGGGATTTTAATGGTCCTCTATAGTTTCCATAATTCATCAAGGGGCGAGCAGCCCACATTTGATCTAGGGACATTTGTCCATGCATAATATCACCTCCAATAAGCCCAAATTTTTCCTCTAAATCTAAAGGTGACAGAATCATCATTCCTAAAATTGATTCTCTAAAGTTTGGAGCATGTTTTGTTACAGTCTCAATGATAGTATCAGCTGCAGACAACCTGTGATCATGCCAAGATGAACCATCTGGCAGGGCCGGAGAGAATTGTTGACAGAATAAAGATGCAACATGCTTACCCTCTGGAGCTAAAGAGCTATCTAGAGTTGAAGGAATTAATATTTCTATAATTGGCTCTTTAGACCACCCATCACTTTTAGCATCTAAATAGGCTTTATCCATATAATCAAGCGTTGGCGCTATGACAATTCCGCTTTGATGATGTTCAGCCATTTCTTTGCCAGGCAATGCAAGAAAATCTGGTAATTCTGAAAGAGCAACATTCATTCTAAAAGTACCTGATCCGCACTTATAACCATCCATACTGCGATTAAAATCTGGATCTAGCTCATTTTCTGATATTAACTTCTTGTAAAGTAATTTTGGATTGAGGTTAGAGACTATTCTTTTACCTTTAATGAGATCACCATTCTCAAGTTGAATGCCCTTAGCGACACCATCCTCAATAATTACCTTATTTACAGAAGCGTCAGTAAAGATTTTAACCCCTTTCTCTCTGCATGCTTTTTCCATGGCCTGAGTAATTGCACCCATGCCGCCCATGGCATGCCCCCAAGCTCCTTTCTCCCCATCAACCTCTCCAAACACATGATGCAATAAAACATAGGCTGAGCCAGGTGTATCTGGGCTAGCAAAATTTCCAACGATTGAATCAAAGCCAAACGCAGCTTTCACATGCTCGCTTTCAAACCATGAATCAAGAAATGAGCGAGCACTTTTAGTAAGAAGATTGTAAACATCTTTGTGCACTTGATTGCCCTTGGTGGCTATAGGCCAAAGTTGCAATGCTGCATCCAAAGCAGCCCTTAAACCTTGTTTTGGATTTGGCGGTGTTTTAATTGAAAGATCTCTAAGAACATCAGCAACAGCTTCAAGTCGATAATAATATTCAGGTAATTGCTCAGCATCTTTTTTAGAAAATTTTCTAAACTCTTCTTGTGTTCTTTCCAATCCACCACCAAGTTTTAAATAAGTTGTTTGATCTAACGGAAGAAAATTTGAGATAGGGCGTTTTACAATCTCTAGCCCATATTCCTTAAGATTCATTTCTTGAATGATTGTTGGATTTAAAAGACTAACTGTATAACTTGCGACCGAATTTCTAAATCCAGGATGAAACTCCTCAGTTACTGCAGCACCTCCTACAATAGATCTCTTTTCGTAGAGATTTACTTTTAAACCTTTTTTTGCCAAATAGTAGGCACAGACCAAACCATTATGTCCACCACCTATTATGATTGCATCTATTAGTTTTTGTTGACGAGGCATGGTTTGGACATTCTTTTTAAAGATGAGAGGGCTTCAAATTTTTGAAAACTTCAATTTCTTCAAATTGCTCAAGCATGCTTTGTGAAATTGAAACCAATGATTGATATTGTCCTCTAGAATCTAGTTTTTCTTCTATGATGCATCCAGAATCAAATAACTTTGAACGAACCGATGCCTGAATGGGAGAAAATTGAACCCATCCTGATAGAAGATTCCCAAATAGGCTCTCGGAAACTATGTTTTTTAAATCTTCAAGCCCCTCTCCAGTAACACTTGATATTTTGACCTCAGGATAAAGATTATTTGCTGGCCATATATCTTCATTTTTCATTAAATCAATTTTATTTAATGCTCTAATTTGCGGCATGGAAGTAACACCTAATTCCTCAAGAATTAAATCCACTTCTTTGATTTTAATATCTCTATTAGGGTCAGCGGCATCAATGACGTGAATTAAAAGATCAGCAGATGCCAAATCATCCAGGGTAGCTTTAAAGGATTCAACTAATTTGGTTGGAAGATTAGATATAAATCCAACAGTATCGGAAAAAAGCACTGTCTCTGGAGTTTGAAACTTAAAGTTTGAGCGTCTTGTTGTAGTATCCAATGTTGCAAATAATTTGTCCTCAGCGTCAAGACCGCCTTTTGTTAATAAATTAAATAGCGAAGTTTTTCCAGCATTTGTATACCCAACCAAAGCAACTAATTTGTTTGTACCTTTTTTTCTGGAGTATCTATTTAAATTTTTTTGATTGTGCTGCTTATCTAATCTTTTTTTGAGTTGTTTAATTCTGTTTCCTATCAATCTTCTGTCAGTTTCAAGTTGAGTTTCCCCAGGGCCTCTTAAACCTATTCCTCCTTTTTGTCTTTCAAGGTGACTCCAGCCTCTAACTAATCGAGTGGACAGAAAGCTTAGTTGAGCAAGTTCCACTTGTAGTTTCCCGATATCACTTTGAGCTCTGGCTGCAAAAATATCCAAGATAAGACCTGTTCTATCTAACACTCGCGCACATAATAATTTTTCTAAATTTCTTTCTTGAGAGGGCGAGAGCTCACAATCTAAAACAACCAGCTTAATATTTTCTGATTCGACGATATGTTTTAGCTCATCAGCCTTGCCCTTAGTAAGGAAATGACTGGCCGCTACAAAGTTTTGCTTAGAAAAAATATGATGCTCAACTTTTAATCCTGACGATTTAGCAAGCTCAACAAATTCATTAGAGTTAAATTGTTCTAGATGTTCTTGCTGAGATCTTAATAGATCAATTGAAACAATTATGGCTCTTTGATCTTTTGGTTGAGAGGTTTTTTCCAAATTTTTAAAAATATAATCAACGGGGTGATGATTGTCATTGTACTTAATATCAATGCAAAGACATAATTTTTGATTTGCAAATTTACTTCCACTTCTCCACAATCCAATCTTTTAAATAATTAATAATAAAATATGAAGAATTTATTTCCATATATTGGTAAGACCGTAGAGGTGACAAAAGAAATGTGTGATTTTAACGGCCATATGAATGTAAATTTTATTAAGGAAGTATTTGAGCAGGGGTGGGAATTTACCAACCAAGACTTTGGCTTTAATGATGAATATCTAAAAAGTGGATTTTCCAGCTTTACACTTGAAGACAACTACAGGTTCAAAAAAGAATTCTTACTAGGCGATCAAGTATTTCCTGCATTTAGGCTTTATAACGTAAACGAAAAGCTGTTTCATATGATAGGTGCTTTATTTGATAAAGATGGAATTATTTCAGCAATGTATGAAACGGTTGAGGGTCATATTGATATGAATAAAAGAAAAATTGCGCCAATGAGCTCTGAGCGTCTTGATAAAGTTATAGCTATTAAGCGTGCACATGATCAAACTGGTCCAGTTCCATATGAACTAAGATTAAAAATTAGAGATTTTTAAAATAATTAAGGAGATTTTATGAATGATAAATACGCGCTAGTGACTGGAGCAACTGCTGGTATAGGTTTGGAAATTGCTAAAGAACTTGCCAAACTTGGCAACAATATTATTCTTACAGCAAGAAG
Source organism: SAR86 cluster bacterium (assembly GCA_016779285.1). Taxonomy (GTDB): domain Bacteria; phylum Pseudomonadota; class Gammaproteobacteria; order Magnimaribacterales; family D2472; genus D2472. Next base: position 2,370 of record JADHNV010000001.1, on the reverse strand, counting down.
AGAGGATAGGCTTAGAGACATATCTATCTTATTGAAAGAGGAATTTGATATTCAATGTGATTATGTAGTAGCAGATTTAGCTGAAGTCTCAGCCCCAGAAAAAATTTATAATTTCTGCAGAGATAGTAATTACACTGTTGAAATCTTGATAAATAATGCTGGTTACAGCATCAATAAAAAGTTTCATGAAACTGAAGAGGACGAGGAAGAAAAATTTCTCAGAGTATTAGGCATTGCAGTTGTAGCTCTTACAAAAAAATTTATTCCATCCATGCTGGCGCAAAAACATGGAAAAATTATGATGGTATCTTCCCTTGCCTCTTTCGCGCCGCCTTCATCTGGCTGGGGAGCCCTTTATGGTCCTGTTAAAACTTTTGTGAATAGATTTGGAGATGCAATTAATATTAATTATCGCTCTCATGGCATTACTGCTACAAATGTATGTCCAGGATTTACTGTCACAGAGTTTCATTCCGCCAGTGGAATGCAAGATGCTATGGATAAAGTTCCAGCTTTTATGAAAAAAGATTCAAAGACTGTCGCCATTGGAGCTGTACAAGCATTGATGAATGGTAAAAGTGTTTGGGTGCCAGGATTGCTAAATAAGGCATTGGCATTTCTTTGTAATATTTTACCAACCACTATTGTTATTAAGATGAGCTCAAGATTGGCAGGAGGTCGATATGAGTGAAATTATTAATATTTCAGAAAAAAGAATTCTGCCAACATTTTTATTATTTCTAGTTTTGTCTTGGCCACTAGGAGCTCATAGGTTTTTTTTAAGACGTTATGCCTCTGCTATCTTATTTATCATTACAATCGGTGGTTTTGGTATTTGGTGGATAGTGGATTTCATCCTAATAGTAACTGGTTCAATGAAAGACGATGAAGGAAAATTAGTTAAACTTTGGGTTGATTAAGCCTGATTCAAAATTGCATCAGCCACAAAAGCATTGTCTTTTCTTTCTTGTCCAAATGTAGAAACAGGCCCGTGTCCTGAAATGAATAATATTTCTTCTCCAAGTGGCCAAAGTTTTTTAGTGATTGAATCTAATAAGTCTTGATGGTTTCCCCTGGGCAAATCAGTTCTCCCTATTGATCCTCGAAATAAAACATCTCCAACTGCAGCTAGTTTTGACTCAGGATGATAAAAAACAATATGTCCAGGCGTGTGTCCTGGACAAAAAATAACTTTTAAGACTTCATTACCTAGCTGTACTTCATCTCCATCTTCAAGCCATCTATCAGGGGTGCAATTCTGAGCTTCCATGCCAAACATTTTTCCTTGAGATTCAAGTGATTCAAGAAGAAACAAATCCTCTTTGTGAGGACCTTCAATCTCTAATGAAAGGATCTTTGCAAGCTCAGCAGCTGCGCCAGCATGATCGGCATGTCCATGAGTGAGAAAAATTTTTTCAGGTATTAATTCATTATCTTTTGCTGCGCCTAAAAGAATATCTATGTCTCCGCCTGGATCAATGAAGGCGCATTTTCTTGAAACTTCACAATACAAGATGGGTGCATTTTGTTGGAAGGGTGTTACTGGGTGAATTAATGCTTTGATTAGTGACATAGATCTATTTTATAGAATTTATCTCCAAGAATGGATACTTTCTCAATTTTCATGATAGTTCGTAATTAATAAATGAATAATTATGTATAAATAAATTGAATGATAGAATTAACAATGAAAACATAAGATATCGATTTATTTTTTTACTAAGGAAGCAAAATGAAAATTCAATCTTTAAGTTATTTGCTTGTAGAAACAACTAACCTGCAGGAGTGGGCTGATTATGCTAAAGATGTTGTTGGCCTTATGAAAAATGATTCTCTGAGTGATGAGGAGAATCTTTATCTTAGAATGGATGAAAAATCTTTTAGATTTCATATTAAAACCGGTGATTCAAAGAAGTTTCTTGCTGCTGGTTTTTCTTTAGCTGATAAGACTGCTTTCGACGAGGCTAAGGCTAAGCTAGACCAAGCCAACATTGATTATGAAGATTTGGGTGATGAAATAGCAAAATTAAGATGTGTAGATGAGTGTATTGGACTCTTTGATCCAGCAGGCAATAGGTTGGAGTTATCTTATGGAAGTAAAGATTCACCTGAACCATTTGTATCAACGCAGAACATAAAGGGCTTTATTACAGAGGGACTGGGTTTTGGCCATGTGGTTTTCGCAGCACCTGAATTAGAGCCTGCACATAGATTCTATATAGATATATTAGGCTTTGGAGACTCTGATTATATGAATTTTCCAATGGGGCCAGCTCCTGATGCACCTGAAGTGAAGTTAAATTTTATGCACTGTGACAATCCAAGACATCACACAGTTGCTTTATATGAATCTCCCATACCGCCATCAGG
>JADHNV010000038.1 GCA_016779285.1 SAR86 cluster bacterium | reverse complement strand
GCTGTTGCATCCATAACTTTTAAGTTTTTTTGAATTGCCTCATCATAAGATAGAGATGGATAAAATGAAGCATTTTGATCTTTTTCAGGATCAGCTGAATAAACTCCATCAACTCTGGTTGCTTTTAACATAATATCTGCTTGTGTTTCTATGGCTCTCAAGCATCCAGCACTATCAGTTGTAAAAAAAGGATTGCCAGTTCCTGCAGTAAATATTACAACGAAATCATTTGATAAGAGTTGAATTGCTAAACGTCTGTCGTAGTGCTCAGCAACACCGGACATTGATATGGCGGACATGACTCTCGTTTTAACTCCAGCTCTTTCAAGAGCATCTCTTAAAGCTATGCCATTCATAACAGTTGCTAACATCCCCATATGGTCGCCTGCAACTCTATCCATTCCAGCCTTGCTTAATTTCTCGCCTCGAAAGAGATTGCCACCCCCAATCACAATTCCAATTTGGGCGCCTAGCTCTTTACAGTCTTTTACAGACTGAGCCATTTGATCTAATATTTTTGGATCGATCCCGTGGTCATCATCTCCAGCTACAGCCTCTCCGCTAAATTTTACAAGAAGACGTTTGTAGGACAGAGACGTCATTGTTGAAGTTGTTCAGCTACCTCTGCAGCAAAGTCTTTAGTCTCAACCTCAATACCTTCACCCACCTTAAAACGTGCAAAGGCTATGATGGAAGTATTATTTTCTTTTAATAATTCCTCAATGGTTTGATCAGGATTTTTAACAAAGCCTTGAGAGACCAAGGTCACCTCAGAAAGAAATCTTTTCACCTTTCCCTCAACCATTTTTTCCATGATAGATGCATCTTTTCCAGATTCTTCTGCTTGCGCTAAAAATATTGATCTTTCTCGCTCAAGCAACTCAGGATCAATATCCTCTGATTTAAGACAAGTTGGGTTGGTGGCAGATACGTGCATGGCTAGATCTTTAGCCAAATCCTTGTTATCTGCATCAATAGAAACTATGGCAGCTAATTTTCCGTCTGAATGGAGGTAAGCTCCTATACAACCACCAGAAGGCACATCAAGAGTTTCCAACCTTCTCAGCTGAATATTCTCTCCAATGGATTGAATGAGAGACTGTCTCTTTTCTTCAAATGCAGAACTTAGATCAGAGATACTATCAACTTTATTATTGGAGAGATACTCAGCAAGCTCACTTGCAAAATCTTTAAACTGAGAATCTTTTGCCGCAAAATCAGTTTCTGAATTAATTTCAATTAGGCTAGAATATTCTGAGTTCTCAGCAATCTTAACCTCACCATCAGCAGCTACTCTTGAGGCTTTTTTCTCAGCTTTTAGCGAACTATTTGCCCGCAGAAGATCTAAGGCTTGCTCAAGATTACCATCAGTTTCGACTAATGCTTTTTTGCATTCCATCATGCCAACACCAGACATTTCTCTTAATTCTTTTACTTGACTTGCACTGATAGTCATTTTTCTTCCTCAACCTCCTTGGCAACATCGTCAGCTGAGTCAATAGCTGCATCTTCAGTTGCATTATCTAATTCAATGGGCTCCTCTGCAGGGATCTCCGAAGATTCATTATTTGATTCAACAGCATCCTCCATTATTTCATTGCTTACCTCTTCTGTATCAACTTCCAAAGCTTCATCTGGTTCACTTAACTCGGCTTTCTCAATAATATTTAGCACCTTACCGGATGTCACTGAAGCCTTCTTCACTTTAACAGCTGGCGCTTCATCATCCGTTTGAATATTTAGAACTCCTCCTTGGGAAGACGCCAGACCTCTAGCGCATGCATCACTTATAACCTTTGTTATTAATCTGATAGATCGAATTGCATCATCATTACCCGGAATAATATGATCAATGCCCTCTGGATTTGAATTAGTGTCAACCAAAGCGATAATTGGAATACCCATTTTCTTTGCTTCTGTGACCGCTATTTTTTCATATGCAACATCAACAACGAATAAAGCATCCGGCAAACCTTTCATATCTTTAATTCCACCAACACTTGCTTCTAGCTTTTCATATTCTTTTGTAATATCCACAGCTTCTTTTTTTGAAAGTTTATTAATCCTTCCTGATGACTGTAATTCTTCAATATCAATAAGACGCCTAATAGATCCACGGATTGTTTTCCAGTTAGTTAATGTTCCACCTAACCATCTTTTATCAATGTAAGGTAAACCAATAGCAGAAGCAGATTCTTTGATAGTTTTAGATGCAGAGCGTTTTGTGCCAACGAATAATATTCTATTGCCTTTTGAGCAAATTTCTTCAGCCTTTGATGCGGCTGCGTTTAGACATTCTTGAGTCATTTCAAGGTTAATAATGCTAATTTTTTTTCTAGTATCAAATATAAAGGACTCCATCTTAGGATTCCAGAATCTTTGCTGATGACCAAAATGAACGCCTGCATTTAACAGGTCTTTAATTGAAACAATACTCACAATTTCCTCCGGGGTTATTTCTCCGGCGCCTCATAAAGTTGACTCATTTTAAATGAGCACCCCAACAATAATCTGCTTGGCACCTTCGGGATTTAAAGTTTGTGTATTCTATAGAAAAGTTGATATAGATTAAAGCTTTTTATTTAAGAAGTCAGCAAAGTTGTATTCGCCACTTTCCCTAGATTGAATCCATCTTGCAGCCTGCAAAGAGCCTTTTGCAAAAATATTTCTAGAATTTGCAATATGTTGAAAGGTGGTCAAGCCTTCTGCATTTTCAAATACAATTCTATGAATTCCAAAGACATTTCCAATTCTATAAGATTCAATTTCCACCATACCATCTAACTTACTTTTGAATAATTCTGTTAAAAATCTTGAAATTTCTAGAGCTGTTCCTGACGGGGAGTCTTTTTTCTTTGTATGATGAATTTCAATAATTTTGCACTTCGATCGAAAGCTGGTGGACATTAAGTATTCTTCTATTGAGTTTTTTAATTGAGCAATGCCAAGCGACATGTTTGAAGCAATTAATATTGGTATAGATTTTTTTGCAGAACTTATCAGCGCCAAATGCTCTTCTGAAAATCCTGTGGTTCCAGATACTAAAGGTAATTTCTGCTCCATGCAAAAATTTACACAATTACTAAACCCCTTTGGGGAAGAGAAATCTATTACGACAGATATATTGGTTAAGTCTTTTGGTTTGTCTTCAAAGTCTAGTGCTTCGATATCAAATTGTTTGCATTGAGTCTGGATTGCTTGACCCATATTTCCATTAAAACCATTGATTAAAATTTGCAATATTCTATTTGTTAAGAAATTGATTAGTTGCTTTGACGAATGACTCTTTTATTGGATAGTGTTCCGAGCTTGCTATTGATTGGCTGAAATCTTCAAGTTTCTTGAGTTGCGCTTTTGAGAGATTCACAGGGGTTTCAACAATGACCCTGCATAAGAGATCACCTCTTCGAGAATCTCGAACAGAAGCAGCTCCTTTTCCTTTGATTCTGAAAATTTTACCTGTTTGAGTATAAGAAGGTATCTTGAGAGCTATTTTTGATTCAAGACCAGGAACATTGATTGTTCCTCCTAATACGGCTATGTCAAATGGAATAGGAGCTTCAAAATATAAGTCTCTACCATCTCTTTCAAAGATTTCGTTAGGCATAACTTGAATAACAACGTAAAGATCGCCAGTATGCCCACCTCTTGCAGCACTTCCCTCTCCTGTTAATCTAACTTTATCACCATTATCTACACCGGATGGAATGCTTACAGATAAGGATTTCGTATCTTGTCTCACTCCAGAGCCTCTACAAGAAGAACAATGATCTTGGATAATCCTACCTTCTCCCCTACAAGCATTGCAGGGCTGTTGAACAGAAAAAAAACCTTGCTGCATTCTCACTTGACCAGCTCCATTGCATTGACTGCAGGTAACTGGAGATGAGCCTGGTTTGGCACCAGATCCAGAACAGTCATTACAAGATTTATCTACAGGTATTTTGATGGTTTTCTTGACGCCAAGAATTGCTTCTTTAAGGGTTATTTCCAGGGTATATTGAAGATCTTGACCCCTTGATGACCTTCCAGATGTTCTTCTGCCACCAAAGACATCACCAAAAATATCCCCAAAGATGTCTCCAAAATTAAAATCTTGAAAGCCCGCTCCTTGACCACCGCCCATACCTTGAACACCGGCATGGCCAAATTGGTCATAAGCTGATTTTTTTTCTGAGTCAGATAAGATTTCGTATGCCTCAGCAGCTTCCTTGAATTTTTCATCAGCAGCAGGATCATCCGGATTTCTATCTGGATGATATTTCATAGCCAACTTTTTAAAGGCTTTCTTTAGCTCAGCACTAGAAGCATTTCGAGAGACCCCTAAGACCTCATAATAGTCTCTCTGTGACATTGTTTATTTTTCTTCGTCTTTAACTTCTTCAAATTCTGCATCCACTGTATTCTCATCACTAGATGTCTCTTCTGCAGAATCAGGTGAGCCTTCTCCAGCTTGAGGGTAAAGTTTCTGAGTCAATGGAGTTAAGACCTCATTAAGGTTTTTAGTGGCGTCCTCAATAGCTTCTAAGCTATCTTGCTTGATGGCTTCCTCAAGTTTGACAGTAGAGGATTCTACTGCATCCTTCTCTTCACTGGTAAGCTTATCTCCCGCTTCGGCAATGGACTTTCTAGTTGCGTGAACAAGCATATCTGCATTATTTTTTGCTTGGACTAAGCTCTCAAACTTTTTGTCATCCTCAGCATTAGCTTCAGCATCTTTAACCATTTTTTCAATATCTTCATCGGACAAACCGCTAGAAGCTTTAATAACTATAGACTGCTCTTTTCCAGTATTTTTATCTTTTGCTGCAACGTTCAGAATACCATTAGCGTCGAGGTCAAAGGAAACTTCAATTTGAGGAGTGCCTCTGGCTGCAGGAGGAATATCAGTTAAATTAAACTGTCCTAAAGATTTATTTTGAGCAGCTTGTTTTCTTTCGCCCTGAATTACATGAACTGTTACTGCTGATTGATTATCCTCAGCAGTTGAGAAAACTTGAGATTTTTGGGTAGGTATAGTTGTATTTTTTTCAATTAATGGTGTAGCAACTCCTCCCAAGGTTTCGATTCCAAGGGTTAAAGGAGTTACGTCTAATAATAGAACATCTTTGGTGTCTCCTGATAAGACTGATCCCTGGATTGCAGCTCCAACTGCAACTGCTTCATCAGGATTTAAATCTTTTCTTGGCTCTTTGCCAAAAAAATCTTTCACTTTTTGCTGAACCATTGGCATACGAGTCTGCCCTCCAACGAGTAAAATCTCATTGATGTCACCAACAGAAAGCTTGGCATCTTCTAATGCTAATTTGAGCGGAGCAAGACTTCTGTCTACTAAATCTTCAACCAAAGACTCGAGTTTAGCTCGTGTAATTTTATGAACGAAGTGTTTTGGGCCTGAGCTATCAGCAGTTATATAAGGAAGATTAATTTCAGTTTGGTCAGATGATGAAAGCTCAATTTTAGCCTTTTCTGCAGCCTCTTTTAGACGCTGAAGAGCCATAGGGTCACTTTTTAAATCAAAGCCAGACTCTTTTTTAAATTCAGCAACAAAATAGTCAATTAATTTAAGATCGAAGTCTTCACCACCAAGAAAAGTATCACCATTTGTAGATAACACTTCAAATTGATGCTCTCCATCAACCTCAGAAATTTCAATAATTGAAATATCAAAGGTTCCTCCTCCAAGATCATAGACAGCAACAACAGAATCGCCTTTATGTTTATCTAATCCATAAGCCAATGCAGCAGCTGTTGGCTCATTTATTATCCGTTTAACCTCAAGACCTGCAATCTTGCCTGCATCTTTGGTTGCTTGCCTTTGTGAATCATTAAAATAAGCTGGGACAGTTATAACTGCCTCGGATACCTCATGACCAAGATAATCTTCAGCAGTTTTCTTTAGTTTCTTTAAGACTTCAGCAGAAATTTGAGGAGGGGCCAACTTTTTATCGCCAACTTTTACCCATGCATCCCCATTATCAGCCTTAATGATTTCATATGGCACCATATCCATATCTTTTTTTACAACGTCATCATCGAACCTTCTGCCGATTAATCTTTTAATTGCATATAAAGTTTTTTCTGGATTTGTAACAGCTTGTCTTTTAGCTGGAGTTCCAACCAATACCTCATTGTCATCAGAATAACCAATGACCGATGGGGTTGTTCTGCCACCCTCGGCATTTTCAATCACTTTTGGCTGTTGTCCTTCGACGACAGCTAAGCAACTATTTGTTGTTCCTAAATCAATTCCTATAATCTTTGACATAATTTTTTTCCTAGTTTTTTATAACGGAAACCCTTGCAGGTCTAACAACCCGGTCATGAAGTTCCCAACCCCTTTGAAATACATTTTCAATTTCATTATTTTCTTTTTTTGGATCCTTGGAGGTCATTACAGCCTCATGCTTAATTGGATCAAATTGCTCATTAATTGGATAGATGGGTCTAATACCGAATTTATCAAGAGCCGATTCAAAAGATTTTAGTGTGAGTTCAACTCCCTCCTTATCTTCTTTTGTTGAATCTTTGGAGAAATTATTAAGAGCATGTTCAAGGTTATCCACAACTGGTAGCAACTCATTGAGTAGCCTCTCCACTCCATATTTATGTGCTTTTTCAATATCAGCAGCATTTCTCTTAAAGGCATTATCTAGTTCAGCCCTTGATCTTAACAAAGCTTCTTCAAGGTCTTTCACCCTCTCCTCTGGGCTTAACTCTTCAGTTTCTTTGACTGAAGGATCTTTTTGGTCTTCTAAAGACTCTGCTTCATCTGTGCCTATCTCTTGATCTAGAGACTCGTCAATAAGATCATGCTCATCTTTTTTGTTTTTTACTTTTTGCTTTTTTGCCATCTTTACATCCTTATAGGAAATATATTGGGATGGCTCCTGGGGAGTTCAAGGGTATAAAAATAATTTATTTAATTGGCTTAACGTATAAAACCATGCTGTGATCAACTATCTCATAGCCCATATCATTCGCGATTGATTCTTGACGTTTTTCAATGATTTCATCATGGAACTCAATTACCTTACCGGTATCTAGACATACCATATGATCATGATGATCATCGGGAGTAATTTCATATACTGCATGGCCGTCTTCAAAATTATGTCTCATAACTATCCCAGCTGATTCAAATTGAGTTAAAACTCGGTATACAGTAGCCAAACCGACATCCTCTCCGGATGTGATAAGTTGTTTGTAAATATCTTCGGCACTCAAATGACGATTATCACTTGATTCAAGAGCCTCTAAGATTCTTATTCTAGGAAGGGTAGCTTTTAAACCAGCTTTTTTTAATTCAGTATTTTCTTTACTCATGAACTTTTCGATGTATCCTCTTTCAAAGTATAATCAAATCATCTCATGAAGCAATTAACATCCACCTTTTTAATAGCTATTTTGTCTCTTGGCGGAATATCGGGCTGCTCAGCTCTGGCACCATTCAAAGTGGCTGTTCTGCAAGGTAACATTATTGAAGACAAAGATGTCAAACAGCTTGTTAAGGGTCTTAACAAAGATCAGGTGCAGTACCTGTTGGGCACTCCATTGCTTAATAGTCCTATTCATCAAAATAGATGGGATTATTTTTATTCAGTTAAGATTGGTGAAAAAATCATTGGTGAAAAAAAACTATCTCTTATATTTAGCAATGATGAAAAATTGGATACTTGGGTGCTTGAAGAAACAACTCTGACAGGAGATAGCTAAGATTTTTTTACAAGCTTAGCTTTTTTCTTTCGTCTTTCCTTGGGATCTTGAAACAGTGGTTTGTATATTTCTAGCCTCTCCCCATGAGACATTCTATAGTTCATTGGTAAAGCCTTGTACTTCCCGTCTAATTCCTCGCCATTAACTCCAACTTTTAAAAAATCTACCTGTCCTTGATAAAGTTTTTTTACTATTGATAAATTTAAGACTTCCCTTGCTGTAATACTTTCTGAGACATCAAGCTCTAAAAAACTTGTCTGTGCATCATGCTGAGTCGATACATAGATCTTCATTTTAATAATTGATCTGAAAAAGCAGCTATAAATTTATGACCAACTTTATTAACCAAAGATTGAGTTGTAATAATATTTAGCGCAAATGGAAGAGTGAATTTGGCTTGGAATTCTACCTTAGTCAAATTTTTATCAATCATTTCCAAAGTCCACAGGGCATTAAAGGTTGTAAAGGGTCCCTTGGATTGACTAATGCTTACCTTATTCTCAAGAATCTGATTTCTCGACTCAAATAAGTATATTTTATTTAACAATGAAAATGCTAACCTGCCCCTAATAAAATCACCTTCGTGGCTGGGTAACCTAGAGGATTCAAGACAGCCAGGTAAAAATTCTGAATAAGCCTCAAAATCATTAATCAATGAAAGTATTTTTTCTGGAGGAGCCTCAAATACTTTAGATCCTTCAAAGCTTTTAGACATTTCTAGCTCACAAGCTGATACACAAAAACTGCTGCAACTAGGACAGGAGAGACAAATTTGATGAAAAATCTCCAGACCTTAAATATGGCAAGATCGATACCAGAAAATTCATCCAGCGCAAGATCAGACTTTAAGAACCATCCCGCAAATATTGCAACTAACATGCCTCCGATTGGCATTAAAAATTGATTAGCCAGATAATCTATCGAATCCAAGAAATTTAAATTTCCAATGAAAGTTATTTCAGACCAATCATTAAAACTAAGCACACTGCCTATACCAATAAGCCATGCAATTATTCCCAAAGTTAAGGCAGCTGCAAAACGCGAGACAATCTTTTCTTCCTCAAAATATGCAACACTTGGCTCAAGCAAAGAGATAGCACTGCTTAATGCAGCAATAGACAATAATGCAAAAAAAGCTGGTCCGACAATATTACCTAGGGGCATATCAACAAATGCAGATAAAAGGCTAACAAACACGAGACCTGGGCCAGCTCCAGGCTCTAGACCATAAGCAAAAATAATGGGGAAAATTGCTAAGCCAGCCAATATTGCTATTAGAGTATCTAAACTAGCAACAGTGAGGGAAGTTTTAAATATATTTTCTTCCTTTGGCATATATGAGCCATAGCACATTATGGAACCCATGCCTAAACTTAAGCTAAAGAATGCTTGTCCCATAGCCCTTAAAAAAGTTGTAGCATCTACTTCAGAAAAATCTGGAGCAAATAAAAAGTTTAAACCTCTGGCAAAATCTCCATTAATCATTGCGTTAATGACCATAATCATCATTAGAATAAATAGCATTGGCATTAATAAGCGAACCATGCGCTCTATTCCACCAATCACTCCCGCGGAGATAATCAGTATGTTCAATGCAATAAAAACAGTGTGCCAAAACATTAATCTCGATGGAGATGAAGTCACCTCATTGAATTGCTCAAGTGATGAGATATCAGGTGTTGGGAAAGCAGAAATGAGTATGTAATTCAAACATATTCCAGCTATAACACTATAAAAGGAAAGAATTAAAATTCCTGAAACCAAACCACCCCAACCCACCGCTTGCCACTTGCTTGTTTGCCCTGAATCTAGGGCTGCTATTCTCATCGCGTTTACTGGGCTTTTTCTAGCGCGCCTGCCGATCATTATTTCAGCCATCATTATTGGCAACCCAACAGCTAAAATACATAGAAGATAGATTAATACAAAGGCTCCTCCACCCTCGGTCCCTG
>JADHNV010000037.1 GCA_016779285.1 SAR86 cluster bacterium | reverse complement strand
ATGAGAAATGATATAAAGAAATCTCCCTTTCATCCTTTTTCATTGATAGATACAGTTAGTTTAGGAGCGCTAGCAACAAAACAGACAGTGTTAGCAAGGATCTGTAATGAGTTGGATATTCCCTATGATAATGAAGAAGCTCACAGTGCTGCATACGATGCAATGGTCACAGCAAAAGTTTTTTGCAAAATTGTAAATGATTTTGATTTAAATAATTGCCCTACAGACTAAGAGAATCACCTACACGTTGACAGCTGGCGGGAAGCAAATCAATTCGCTGATAAGATTCCTTTATTGATAATATATAACTTATTAAACCCTTGGTTCTTTTTGGGGCTATGCCAGTTGCAATAAAGTATTTTGCATTTAATTTTGATTTAGCTATTTTAGCTTGGTTAAGTCCCATAGAAACTTGAACAAGACCAAATACCTTCACCATATCAACAGTAATTATGCATGCATCTACATTATCAATTTGTAATTCTGAATTAAACATATGAGGCTCATGAAATACCTTGGCTCTAGAATCTGCTAAAGAATAAGCAAATGTTGTTGTATTGTAGGGCTTCCCTGCTTTATAAATTTTCAAGGTAAGAGAATTAAGTTTATATTCATGATCAATACCAACGATCTTAACGTTCGTGAACCCTGATTTAATTAATACTTTATATGCAGAATTGGTAGTAAAAATCGGTGTAGTTTTTTTAAATAGGTTTAATGTATCTAAATCAAGATGATCTGAAAAATGAGCGGTTATAATAATATGTGTAACACGATCTATTAATTTGTTTTTTAAAAGATAAGGTTCCTCGGTTGATTTTCTATTTAGCAACCAATTAAGTTTGGGAAACACTTGTTTTTTTGTGAGCCATGGATCTACTATGACCAAATCTTTTTCATTTGAATAAACCCAAGATTGATAGTCATCTCCTCTAATTATTTGCATTTAGATATAATTTCATAAATGAGAATAATTACCATAGTGATAATGATTATCATTAAAAAAATACCTAAAATCAGTACTTTACATAATAAGTACATAGGACTATAGTAGCGATTATGTTAAATAAATATTTAAAATTTATATATGAATGAAATTAATAATGCTGAGGTATGTGATATTTTAAATGAGATCATGGAGTATGAACTTGCAGGTGTTGTTAGATACACGCACTCGTCTTTGATGGTCACTGGTCCTTATAGAATACCAATAGTCACATTTTTAAAAGAGCAAGCAAGCGAGTCAATGCTTCATGCGCAACAAGCTGGTGAGTTGTTAGTTGGACTGGATGGCCACCCAAGTTTAAAAGTTGCCAAAATAGAAGAAACTCACAGGCATTCGATTAAAGATATATTGGAAGAAGGTTTAGAGCATGAACTGCATGCATTGAGTCTATACAAGAAACTATTAACTAGTGTAGCTGATGCTTCTGTGTATTTAGAGGAATATGCTAGAAGCAAGATTGGCGAGGAGGAGCAGCATACGCTAGAGTTAAAAGCAATGCTTAAAGACTTTGGTTAATTATCATGAAGTTGCATCTTTGATAATGCCTTCAAGATCACCTGCTTCATGCATCTCAGTAACAATATCGCAACCACCTATTAACTCACCATTAACAAAGACTTGTGGGAATGTTGGCCAATCTGAAATATTGGGTAAATTTTGTCTTATTTCTTGATTCTCTAAAATATCAACATAAGAGAACTCGGCGCCACAATCAATTAATGCTTGAACTGTTTTAGCAGAAAACCCACACTTGGGTTCATATGGAGAGCCTTTCATATAAATTAAAATTTTATTTTCCTTAATTTGCTCTTTAATTTTTTCTTCAATTGACATTATTTTTTCCTTACAGAATCAAGATACTTAATTATGGTGTTCTCGAATCCAAATTTCAATGCATCTGTGATAATTGCATGACCAATTGATACCTCATCAATATTTCCACATTCAATTAAATGAGGAATATTATCTAAATTTAGATCGTGGCCTGCGTTAATACCCAAGTTGCATTTATTTGCTGTATTAATGCATTCAATGACTGCATTTTTATATGAATTAAAATTTTTAAAATCCTTAATAGCTAGAGAGTCAGCAAATGGTCCGGTGTATATCTCAACCCTATCAAACCCAAAATCTGAGGCGTATTTAACAGATTCGATACGAGCATCGATAAATAGACTTGTTCTTATATTCAAATCTTTAATTGAATCTAGAAAATGTGTCAATTCTAGATCACAAAAGCCTGGTTGCCATCCATGATCAGAAGTGATTTGTTCAGGATCGTCAGGAACTAAAGTAACTTGATGGGGTGAAGTCTGTTCACATAATTGTTTGAAACCAATAAAATCTTGATTAGGTAATGAGAATGGATTGCCCTCTAAATTAAATTCAATATTGTTCTGTTTGCAAATTTTAGAAACATTAATTGCATCCTCAGACGTTGCGTGTCTATGATCGGGTCTAGGATGAAGCGTTAATCCATCAACCCCAAGAGCAATGCATTTTTTTGCATAGTCAATCAGAGAAGGAGTGTCATTTCCACGAGAATTTCTAATTAATGCAATTTTATTTAAATTAACGCTTAGATTCATTTAAGGAGGAGATCAGCCCCTGTCTTTGAATTCATCAATATTTATATCAATTGAATTAATATGCGAAGGTTGATTGATAGATGATTCATCCCAAAAAGCTCGACCACTGACTATCTTCCCGTTTTCATTAACAATGAAATGGTCTACGATTGAAATATCCATGCCAGAATTATCAGCGGTATTTCTTACCTCCATAACAGCCTTCAAAATTCCTTCATTGGCACAAATCACAGTTTCAACATTTACCGGCTTAATCTCCATCCCATTACTATGACCAAAATCCCAAAAAGCACATATTGCCTCAATTCCAACACAAGGCTCAGAGCCAACGGGATCTTCAAATACGGCCTCCTCATCCCAAAGACTTCTAAATAAATCTTTATCATTATTCGAATAGGCTAAAACATAATTATTTAGCGCTGATTGAACTTTTTCTTTCATAATTAATCCTATTTTTGCATTCCCTTATCTTTTAAAAGAATTGTTGTAAATTTATCACTGGGATCAATGGATGAGACTTGCTCCCATATACGATCATATTCTGAATGTTGAATCAGCCATTGGTCATTAATTTTTATGTATTTATCTACGTACAATGCTGTGCCTTGAGTAACGCTGCCTAAATCAAAATTATAAAATATATCCTGAAGATACCATTTTCCTGTAGCGTTCGTCTCAGAAAGAATTTCGATTTCTGGATGATGGGCAGTATGCATAGCAGCCGTCTGGTTATGAAATGCATGTCTTAAACTTTCCTTGATGGTTTCCTTTCCTTCAGACTCCCATCTGTAGGTACCACCGCGATAATCGATTGTTATATCTTGAGAAAAGATATTATCTAGCAAATCAAAATCAGCCATATCTATTGCTCTAAAATATCTATGTTTTAAATTTTTAATTTCTTCTATATCAAGAAGCATTTGCAATTTATCCATAACGTTTTACCTCAAATATGCTTGACCTCCATCAAGCATAATCGTTGACCCTGTGATGTAATTCATGCCATCGGACAGAATATGACAAACTGCCTGACCAATATCATCTTTGCAGTCACCCACCCTTCCCAAAGGAATGGTTTTAAGAAACTCGTTAGCCTCATCGGGATACTCATTCATCCACCAGTCCATTCCGGACGATTTAGCCAAGGGCATAATACAATTTACCAATATATTATCTGGACCCCATTCTACAGCCGCTGCCCGTGACAATGAGCGAATTGATTCTTTTACAGCTGCATATGCACCATAAGAATTTGAATCAGGTCTCAAGGCAGATGAACTTGCTAAATTAATAACCTTTCCATCTCCCTTTAAATAGGGATAAGAGGCTTTCATGAAGCGAAAAGTAGCTAAGGGTCCTGAATTCCACCCATTGATAAAAGATTCATCTGTTACATCTAGAATGTTCCCTAGTGGAACCTCTTGAGCATTGTTAACAAGGATGTTGAGAGAATTAAAGTTAGATATAGTAGTGTTAATTGCATTTACTATTGAGTCATTGTTTTTCACGTCACACTCAATAGCAATGGCTGATCCACCTTGTTTATTGATATCATCCGCAACAGCCTCTACTTTAGAAAAAGTTCTGCCTACTAAGCATACATTTGCCCCATATGATGAAATTGCTCTTGCAATACCCTCACCCACACCTTGACCAGAGCCTGTAATTAAGGCGGTTTTATTTGAAAAATCCATGATTAGAAGTTTGAACCTGTGATATCTCTAGCTGCTAAATAACCAAAAGTCATAGCTGGGCCAAGAGTTGATCCGGGGCCGGGATATGTTGGTAGCAATGCAGTTGAGCAATTACCACAGGCATAAAGTCCTGGTATAGGATTACCTTCTTTATTTAAAACTCGAGCTTTCGTGTCTATGACAAGTCCACCAGCTGTTCCCATTTCTCCTGGATATAAAACCATACAATAAAATGGCCCTGTTTTTAATGGCGCCAGACAAGGGTTGGGTTCAACGGAAGGATCACCATAATATCGATCATAAACACTATCACCTCTGTGCAAATCAAGATCTTTTCCCGATGCAGCGTATTCATTAACTTTTGCTTGAGTAGCTAAAAGACCATTCGCATCAATACCTGCAACTGCAGCTAGCTCCTCTAAAGTCTCGCCTTTTGATAGAAACGATGGGGTCCACCATTCTTTTGGAACAGCTGAATCTGGCTGCATGGAGGATTGCAAAAGAGGACCACATGGTCGATTTTTTCTAAATGTACTATCAAAGATCATATAACAAGGAGCGCAAGGATTTCCTTCAGCATATTTTTCAAACATATCATTTACAAAACTTACATAATTCTGTGATTCATTTGAAAATCTTTCACCATTTTTATTGACAGTAAAATTTCCTGGCATTGATTTATCAACCATTGAAAGCCAACCTTTATCTTGTCCAGGCACTTTCATCACTGTGGACCACCAACCTGTATCCATTTGATGTGTAGCAGCCCCTAGTTTTAAAGCAGCCTTTAATGCATCGCCCGTATTGTGGGTATTAGCAGCGCTCCATTCTATGTTTGTCGGTTTGGGTAAGTATTCATCTCTTAAACTTTGATCTTTTTCAAACCCACCAGATGCAAGGATGACACCCTTATGAGCTTTAATATTAATTTCCACATCATTTTTAGTTGCCTTGATACCAATGACCGAACCATTTTCAGCAATAAGATCTGTCATAGATGTTTTTGTCCACAAATCAACCTTTCTATCCTTCAAGGATAGTATTAAACGTGCAACACCTGCATTACCCATAGTCAGACGCCTATCTTTCCAGCCCCATTTAAGCCTCATGGGGATATCTAAAATATATTTTATGAATAGTTTTGCAAATAATGATTTCCACCCTGGCAGAGCCCCAAGAAGCAGTTGACCCTCTACTTGGGTAAAATTCATGTTAATTGGCCCCATCGTAAATGCAGTTTGAGGATGCTGCTCCCTTAATTTTGCAAGATCTTCGCCTAACTCAGTTCCCTGGATTGGCTCAGGCTCCATGGATCTATTGCCAGCTTTGCCACCAGGATTGTCTGGAAAATAATCAGGGTAATGAGCTAAGTTTCTGTATTTAACTTGGGAATTTTCATGAAGATAGTCAATCATTTTTGGACCTTCAGAAAGGTATGTTTCAACTAACTCATCCTTAATTTTACCTTTTGGAGAAACACTATTAATGTAATCCCTTGCATCTTGATAAGAATCATCAACATTTTCTGCTTTTGCATATCTATTATTAGGAATCCATACCCCTCCTCCGGAAGTAGCAGATGTACCTCCAAATTTTGAGCTTTTTTCTATTACTAAAGTTTTTGCTCCACCGTCATGACTGCATAAAGCAGATGTTAAAGCGCCATTACCTGATCCGATAACAATTACATCAAACTCATAATCCCATTTCATAATATTTACTAAATTTAATTTAAATTATTGTAACTAATTCACTATAAACCATGCGTCGTTATTTAAAAAATTGTTTTATATCTTTTTTTTTATTGACAAAAATATGCCAGTTGATACACCCACATATTTTTATTAATGTTTATAATCTAATTTTATAAATTATTAAAATATTTAAATGAAAACTGATATATGTAAAAAACTTGGCATCGAGTACCCTATATTCGCATTCACTCACTGTAGAGATGTCGTTGTTGCGGTTAGTAAGGCAGGAGGCATTGGAGTTCTTGGTGCTGTTGGTTATTCACCAGAACAATTAAAAGAAGAGCTTGATTGGATTGATAAACATATCGGAGATTATCCCTACGGTGTAGATACTGTCATTCCTCAAAAATATGAAGGCATGGATGAAAAAGATCCTGAGCAATTATTAGAATCGCTTCAAAAAATGATTCCTGCAGGACATAGAGATTTTGTTGAAAAACTTTTATCTGATAATGGGGTGCCAGAAGCACCAGAGACAAATGGACCCAAAGGAGGTTTGCTTGGATGGACTGAAGCAACAGCTGAACCCCAAATTGATGAAGCTTTAAAACATCCAAATGTTAAATTAATTGCAAATGCATTAGGTACACCGCCTGCTGATATGATCAAAAAGATTCAAGATAAAGGTGTTTTGATTGGAGCGTTATGCGGAAAAATTAAACAAGCAGTTGCGCATAAAGATGCTGGATTAGACTTTATAATTGCTCAAGGTGGCGAAGGTGGCGGTCATACTGGTGAGATAGGAAGTATTGTTTTATGGCCACAAATTGTTGATGCAGTTGATGGCTTGCCTGTATTAGCAGCTGGAGGTATTGGAAGCGGAAGACAAATGGCTGCTGCTATGTCAACTGGCGTCCAGGGAGTTTGGTGTGGATCTTTATGGCTAGCTGTTGAAGAGGCTGCAGCTCAACCTGCTGAAAAAGAATCCTACTTAAATGCTACAAGTGAAGACACCATCAGGAGTAAAGCATGGACTGGTAAGCCTGCTAGAATGTTAAAGAATAAATGGACAGAGGCATGGGAAAATCCTGATAATCCAGACCCACTTCCAATGCCACTTCAAGGAATGATCACATTTGATGCCATGAGAAGAACGTCTATGTATGCAGGCTCAGGGAATACTCAAGAGGTATCTTTTAATGCTGCCGGACAAGTTATAGGTCAGGTCAAACAGGTTGAGTCCGTAAAAGATGTTATTTTTAGAATGATTAATGAGTATTTAGATTCAATTGACAGATTAAACAATCTATTACCAAAAGAATAAAATGATGAATGCTTGAAGAGCTATTTGTCGAGCTTAAGAATCTGCTGTGGGGGATTGGAATTATCTCCGTTGCAATCCTAATCTTGCTTACTTTACCAAAAAAAATTTCCTACAAACTAGGGGAATATCCTTTAATCTTAATTATTATGTTTTCACTAATTGTGTTAGTGGTACTTAAAATTTTTATTTAGAGTTTATTCGCCCCATAGACCAGCAAACTCAAAGGCTTCGGCAACTTCGTCTCCAACTACCCAGGCATCATGGCCTGGTTCAATAGAATATGCATCGCCAGCAGAATAAGTTGCTTCTGTACCATCGTCATGTTTGCAACAAATTGATCCGCTGATAATGACTCCTAAATGAGAAGCTTGACATGCGTTTGTTCCAATTGAAGGCTTTACATCAACCGACTATTTCCATCCTGGTTGCAATGTTAACTTTACAATCCTTTGCCCGCCCACATTTACAGCTTCAATTTTTGCATTATTAAAACTAGTATTGGTATCCTCTGCTTCTGAAAAAGTTTTTACTTCTATTGAACTCATATTTTCTCCCACAAACTATTGATTATTGTAAATATATGAAAAATCATCAACAAGGTTTACAAATGCTTTCACTCCATTACCCAAAGCATCATCGTCGACATAGAAATATGGCGAATGATTTGTTGGACTTTCTTCCACACCAGGAGGATTAACGCCTAAATAAAAAAATAATCCTGGAACTTGTTGAGCAAAAAAAGAGAAATCCTCTGCTCCAGTTCTAGGAACTTTTGCTTCGTAATAATCACCATTTGCAGCAAGAGATAAGGAGGATGATAGGGTTTCAACCAATCCCTCATCATTCACAGTTACCGGATAACCGCCATAAACCTTAAACTGCACATTTGCTTTGGCATGATGCGCTTCAGCAATATTTTCAGCAATTATCTTGATCTCATCACGAATTTGATCAGCATAAGAATCTTCAAATGTTCGTATTGTTCCCTCTAAAAATGCTGAAGCAGGGATAATATTATTTCTAGTGCCTGCTTTCATGATTCCAACTGTTACAACAGCTTGGCTATCGAGAAGGTTTAGTCTCCTGCTAACAATTGTCTGAAGTGATGAAACGATATCTGATGCAACAACAATTGGATCTACCCCATTCCAAGGCCTAGATCCGTGAGTTTGCTTACCCTCAATGACTATTCTATATGCCTCAGCAGATGCCATGAAAGGCCCGGGCTTTGTCCAAATTTGACCATGGGGTGCATTGGACACGTGCATGCCAAAGATTGCATCAGGTTTTTCAGCGTCAAAAAGGCCCTGTTTTAACATTAGCTCTGCGCCGCCTTCTTCGCCTTCCGGTGCACCTTCCTCTGCGGGTTGAAAAATAAGCAATATATCTCCATTGAGCTTATCAGTATTTTTTGAAAGAAAACTAGCCACACCTAATAAGACCGCTATGTGTGCATCATGACCACAAGCATGCATGACTCCAACCTCATTTCCTTGATATGTAGTTTTAACTTTTGAAGAAAATGGAAGATTTAATTTTTCAGTAACAGGCAATGCGTCAATATCAGCACGTAACGCGATCAATGGGCCTGGATTTTGACCACGAATAAATGCAGTAACTCCGGTAATTCCATAATCGGTATTAGTTTCGAGCCCCATCTCATTGAGTGCCTGAACTATTGATTGTTGGGTTTTGAATTCTCTATTTGAAAGTTCAGGATTTTCATGAAAATAATGTCTCCAATCTGTAACTTTAGCCATAACTCCGTCAAGATCTAGATCAAGCTGTGTTTTCAAGGCATCTGCTGAAATGGGATGGCTGATCAGCAAAAAAGCGAATATTAAAATTAATTGTTTCATCGTTTATCCTTTTTTAAAAAATTAATAAAAATTGCTGGTGTTGTATTCATGTAGTCCTTGAAATCAGGCCGTCTCTCTAAAGAGCGTTTATCCATCATCGAGACCGAGGCAATCGCAATTAAAGCATACATAATTATTGGACCTATCAAAAGCCATCCAAAAGAAATATCAGACGCTAATACAAAAATAAATAAGCTAAACCAAAATAATATTTCTCCAAAATAATTGGGATGACGTGAGTAATACCATAAGCCAGATGTCATGGTTTTGGGTGATGTAAGATTTTTTCTAAAATTGTACATTTGCTGATCAGCAATAATCTGAATCATGACAGCTGATATAGCTAAAAAGGAAGCGATCAAATCAAGACTATTCAGATCTGCGCCAGGATAGGCTAAAGCAAAAATCATTGGAAGCAATGCCATATAAACACAAAGAGTTGGGATTAGGTGAATGGAAAAAAAATCTACAATGAAATATTGAAATTTATTGTTTGTTTTAGCTTTCATCATGATATATCGCCAATCCTCATGAGAAAAACCCTCCCAT
>JADHNV010000036.1 GCA_016779285.1 SAR86 cluster bacterium | reverse complement strand
ACCATGTCAAGCCTAGAAACAGGCCCATATCTATAATAGTGCTTGTTACACATTGCCACGGTATCTTTGACAAGCTCTACTGTTTTACCAAGAAAAGGCCATCCATACTGGCCGGGAAACATAGAAAGATCTCTGTTGTCTGGTGGCAATTTACTAATATATTCCATGATCTAATTCATTATGAATTTTTTTGAACTAATTTCCACCAATAATTTGGGAAAAATCTTCTAATCCTAGTTGCATACAATGCATCCGGTGTGGGATAGCATATTACCTTATCAGTTAAAATGTCTCTCTCAATTGCACTAACCACATCCTCGGGGTTATTTAATTTTCCGCCCATGACAGATTTTTTAATTGATTGAGGTGCATCTGTCTCATCCACAAATCTCATCAAAGGGGTATCAGTTATAGCAGGACATACCAGCATTACCCTAATATTTGTTTCTTCAAGCTCCTTAGCTAAAATTTCTCCATACATGTTTACCGCAGCTTTTGAGGCACTGTATGCTGACATATGCTCAACTGGGCAGGTGCCAGCAATAGATCCAAATAAAATGATTTGCCCAGAGTCTCTCTCCATCATTTGAGGTAAAACATTTGCCACAATATTTACAGTGCCTTCGTAGTTAATTCTCATCAATTGATTGATAGATTCTGCTGAAAGATCAGCCACTCTGCCTAAGGGCATTATTGCACCTGCATTTGTAACTCGATCAATTGAACCTAACTCTGACTGAACTCTCTGAACCATTGTTTTCACTGCATTTGAATCAGATAAATCACATGGAAAAATAGAGATATTATTTGATTCCTGCTTAAGCGAGTTCAATCCCTCTTCATTAATATCCACCGCTGCAACATGCACGCCATCAGCTGCTAACCTTTTTGAGGAAATTCTACCCATGCCGCTTGCGGCCCCAGTAACCAAGGCAACTTTCATATCATTCATTCTTCTTCCCCCCTTTAAATCCTTTATTGCTTAAACCATTCTATACCTACTTGTAGGAATTACTTCTATCTTTTTAAAATCTATAAATTTCTCACAACTGCTCATCATTACCTGACCATTTTTTGCCAGCAGCTCAGGATTATTCACTGCATCATAAAATACTTCAGGATCTGACATGGCCTCATATGGAAAGCACTCCTCAATGATTGCAATGAAGGCTGGAGATGACTTTTGCAATGATCTAACGATTGAATTTTGTATATAAATAAAATTAGACTGAGTTTCTATAGCAATTTTTGTATGATGTTTGGTCCAATGCTCGAACCAATCAAATGTACACATTGTTTCTGGTTTTTCTAAAAAAACAACTTGAGAAAAACCTTCTGATCTTAAACCCAAAGGACTTTTTTTAATGTCATCTAGGATAACTGACTCACTCACAACAAAACCATGAATTTTTTTTGCAACTTTATGCAAATGATCTTCAAGTGTGTGTGCTAAGAAGTAACTTTGGACTTTAAGAAAAATTACTGCATTGGCTGCAGGGGGGTAATTTGATTGCGCTAAACCGCTTGCTGGCTCAACATCAGCATCTGCAATGTTGATTTGGAGCTCTTTAACTAAGCCATCAAGATCTTTGGTTAAATTGCTAAGCAGAGACTCTTTAAAATTTTCAAGACTATCATCATCCTTTTTCCAAAGTTGATAGACTAATTTTTCCATCTAAGCTCTTTGAGACGATGCTGAAATTACTTCCCCAGTCATATACGAAGAAAGATCTGACGCAAGGAACAAAATAATATTAGCTATTTCCCAAGGCTCAGCCCCTCTTCCATATGCCTCTTTTGATTCTAATTCAGCTATTAACTCATCTGAACTTGTTTTGGATAAGTGTGGATTCATGGCTAGGCTTGGAGCAACTGCATTAATCCTGATTCCATAATCTACCGTTTCCAATGCAACGCATCTTGTTAATGCCATTACTCCAGCCTTTGCAGCTGCATAATGAGATTGACCTGCTTGTGCTCTCCAACCTAAAACAGATGCATTATTGACGATTACTCCCTGAGTATTTTTAAGTAAAGGAATGGCAGCTCTCATAATTTTCATGGCTCCATTAAGTGTGACGTCCATTACAAGATTCCAAGCCTCATTAGTCATATTCTCCAGAGTAGACTCGCCTCCTAGCCCAGCATTGTTAACTACTCCATTTAATGTTGAGTAGCTGGTGATAGCCTTTTTAAACATTGACTCTATCTCCTCATCTTTTGTTACATTGCAAAGACATCCATTTACTTCGCCCATATCTAATTTGCGCAAACTCTGTATGGCTTCATCAAGCCTGCCTTGATGCACATCAGAAATAAAAATATTTGCTCCCTCTTCAACAAATCGCTTAGCAGTTGAAAAGCCAATACCTGAACCAGCCGCAGCAGTGATTAGAATATTCTGATCTTTAAAAAGATTTTTTCCTTCTGGATATTTTGGATTCATTAAATTATTCATTGGCAATTCTCTAAAATGGTAACGTTTGCTTGCCCCCCACCCTCACACATGGTTTGCAAACCGTATTTAATATTATCTCTTTGCATGTTGTGTACCATGGTTGTCATTAGTCTTGCGCCAGTTGCGCCAAGTGGATGCCCAAGAGCTATTGCGCCTCCGTTTATATTTATTTGACTCATCGGGTATTCCATTTCTTTTTGCCAAGCCATGGCTACGGAAGCAAACGCCTCATTGATTTCAACGAGCCCAATGTCGTTAAGTTTGATGCCGGATTTTTTAACAGCATACTCAGTTGCTGGTATGGGTGCGGTAAGCATCCAAATAGGATCATCGGCTCTGACACTGATGTGAGCTATTCTGACTAAAGGCGATAAGTTATGCTCTGTAAGGATTTTTTCTGAGACAATTAAAATAGCCGAGGATGCATCTGCATTCTGCGAAGAAATTGCTGCAGTGATGTCATGTCCCTCGATTAACGGATTTAAAGAGGCCATTTTTTCCAATGAAGTTTCAGCTCTCGGGGTCTCATCAATTGAGAAATCCCCGACAGGTACAATTTCGTTATTAAACAGACCCTTTTCAATGGCATTGATTGCTTTTTGATGGCTTTGATAAGCATAGTTTTCCATTTCCAATCTGGAAATCTTCCATTTTTCAGCAATCATCTGAGCAGAATTAAACTGACTAACTTCTTTGTTTCCATATCTTTTAACCCAGCCTTTTGATCCGGAAAATGGATCTGAAAAACCCAATGCTTGCCCAGCTAACATGGCATAGGATATCGGTATCAAATTCATATTTTGTACACCACCAGCAACTATCACGTCAGAGGTACCAGACATAATGGCTTGAGCAGCAAAATGAACTGCTTGTTGCGATGAACCACATTGACGATCAACGGTTGTGCCTGGAACATGCTCAGGCAAACCAGCAGCTAACCAACAGGTTCTAGCAATATCTCCAGCTTGTGGCCCTACCGTGTCCACACAACCAAAAATAACATCCTCAACTAATCCAGGATCCAGTGGAACCTGATCAAAAGTAGCAGAGAGAACAACAGCACCTAAATCAGCTGGATGCATGGAGGATAAGGCGCCTTTCTTTTTACCTATGGGAGTTCTTAAAGCGCTAACAATAAATGCATCCTGCATATTTTATTTCTCCTAAAAAGTATACAAAACACCAAGCTCTTCACTTGATGATGATAATGTTTTAAAAATTATATCTTGCTGTATATCTTCATTACCCCAGCATGCCATCATAGACCAAGCCTTTCTCATGTATATATGAAGATCCATCTCCCAGGTGTAACCCATGGCGCCATGTGCTTGAATGCTATTTTTGCATGCTAATTCTGCAGCACGTGAACACATAAACTTAGCATGAGCGCAGTGCAATAATAATTTTGAGTTATTATCAGATAAAGAATGAGCAGCTCTGTAAACAGCAGGTTTTGCAAACTCTATGGCCACTGCAACATCAGCTAGCATATGTTTAACTGCTTGAAATGAACCAATTGGCTTACCAAATTGAGTTCTATCCAGCACATATGCAGAACTTAAATCTATCATTTTTTGAGCCAATCCAATCAATAAAGCTGCTGTCATTAAAGATCCTCTTGCAGATACTGCTGCATTTAATTCTGTAAAGTTTTCATTTGAAGATATTGAATCGTTGATTGAATTTATTTTATACAGCTCTCTGGATGGATCATTGGATGTGATTATTTCAAGATCTATATTCTCTTTAGAAATGAATTTACATTCAGACTCATCCAAGAGAATTAATCCAGCTGAATCTTTTGCAAACAAAGGATTGGGAGCCAAGGGATGAGCAAGCGAAATATATTTTGTTCCGGCTTCATAGAGATCTTCTACCGCTTCAGCAATATTTTGAGGCAAAATAGAGATTAAATCATTGACTAAAAAAGTTTGCTCTGCAGCTGGTTCTGGTAATCCAGCATAACCCATCTCTTCAACCATTAAGGTTAAAGTCACTTGATCGATGCCTAAACCACCTTTCTCTTCAGGAAGATTAGAGCTCAAAATACCCAAATCAATTAAATTACTCCACCTCTCTTGATTGAAAGGCTTCTTTATCTCCCAACCCTCTCTTATTGATTGAGGGGTACATTCATCTGTTAAGAAAGATTTGATAGCTTCTTTAAATTGGATTTGATCTTCTGTAAAAATAAAGTTCATTTTTTTACCTGGGCAGTCCTAACAATCTTTCGGCGATAATATTTTTTTGAATTTCATTTGTGCCAGCATAGATTGGTCCAGCATATGAAAACATGAAACCCTTAATCCATTTTGCTGCATCATTTTGAGGATCTTCAGATAGTTCAGCACTTGCACCTAAAATTTTTAATGCTGTTTGATGCATCATGTGATCAAGCTCAGACCAAAAAATCTTACCTAAACTTGACTCTGAACCAATAGAGCCACCAGCAAGCATTTTTGAAGCAGTATGATAAATGCTTAACGCATAAGACTCTGATTGAACCCAGGCCTCTACAACTTTGGCCTGAATCATTGGAGAGCATTGATCCTGCCTTTCTAGGTAAAGTTTAAGTAATTTTGCAGCTGTTTGTTGAAAGCGAGCTGGGCTTCTGAGCATGAGGCCTCTTTCAAATCCAGCTGTTGCCATTGCAATTTTCCAACCCTCACCATCGCCGCCAACAAGATTCTCCACAGGAACCTCCACATCATCAAAATATATCTCAGCAAAGCCAGGCTCACCATCTAGTTGAGGTATGGGTCTCACAGTAATTCCAGGCAAATCTAATGGGACTAATATAAAAGATAAGCCTTTATGCCTTTCAGAGTCCAAGTCTGTTCTAAATAAACCAAAGGTCCAGTCAGCATAGGCTGCTCTTGATGACCAAGTTTTTTGCCCATTAATTTTATAACGATCGCCTTCAAGAACTGCTGTCGTTCTTATGGCTGCCATATCACTTCCAGCACCAGGCTCAGACCAACCTTGGGCCCAAATATGATCGCCAGTAGCCATGGCATTTAAAAACTTAGATTTCTGCTCATGGGTTCCAAATTCCATCAAGGTTGGACCCAATAGAAACACTCCATTTTGATTTACTCTGGTTGGAGCTTCAGCGCGATAATATTCCTCTTCAAATATCAACCATTGAATTAAGTCTAATCCTCTGCCTCCATATTCTTGGGGCCAAGTAACCATTGACCAATTTCCTTGATTAAGCGTTCTCTCCCATTCTCTATGTTGCTCAAAGCCCTCCTTCGTATCCAACGATAAAAGAGGAGTTTGAGGAACATTGCTCTCTAACCAAGCACGCACCTCATCACGGAAAGTATTTTGCTCATTTGTAAAATTAATGTTCATCTTTAAAATCTGCATCTCTTTTTTCAACAAATGCATCTCTGGCTTCTTGGGAGTCCCTAGATTTATATAACTCTAAAGTAAATGTTTGCTCTGACTTGTAATGTTCATCAACATTGCCATTTTCGATTTCATTTAATGCTTTTTTAGCTAAGTTCATAGCTATAGGGCTCTTTGAAGCTATGTCATGGGCAATAACTAATGCTGCTTCACGCACAGACTCTAGGTCTGGATGCAAAGATTCAATCGAGCCATATTCATAAGCTCTTTGGGCAGAAATGGGTTTTCCAGTAAACATCATTTTTCTAACTGCCTGGAGTGGGAAGAGTCTACTTAAATGCGCTCCACCACCCAAGGCGCCCCTATCAATTTCAGGTAAGCCAAAATAAGAATCCTCGGTTGTCAAAACAATGTCAGAAGCTCCAGCAAGCAAAATACCCCCTCCAAGAACAAAGCCATGACAAGCTGATATTACAGGAACATTTGAAACGTGGATTGCTCTTGCTGTTTTCCAACAACCATCATTAACATCTGTAATTTTTGTTGGATCCTCCTGCAACTCTTTGATATCTGCACCCGCACAAAAACCTTTGCCCCTCGCTGATATTAAGATTACCCTGACATCATTGTGATGAGCAAGATTATCAATGTTAGTTGCTAAATCTAGCCATTCAATTGATGTTAATGCATTAACGGGAGGGCAATCTAAAATTATTTCAGCAACATAATCACTTATAGAGGTTTCAACACTCATAATTTCTCCTCAATCTTTTTAAAATTGTTAGCTGCAATATTAAATTCTTTCATGATTTGATCAATGAGCTCCTTACATGAGGGAAGATTAGTTATGATTCCTGCAACTTGACCCGATGGCATGGCCCCCTCGTCAGGAGATCCCTCTACCATTGCCTTTTGAATTATTGCCGGGCTATTAGCCGACATAATTGATTGTGAAATGGTTAAATCATCTCCTTTAAGCATGGCAATAAACGATTTAAATAAATCGCCAAAAGATGCTTTAGTAATTTGCTTATACTTCCAAGCAGAAGTTATTGACATAAAAAATAATGAAATGGGGTTAGAGCGATCTATTTTTTCTATGTACTTATTAAAAATTAGTCGGTGAGACAGTCCATCGAATTTTTTAGTTATTTTAATTTCATCTATCCCGGCTGAAATGTATGCTTCCTTAGTTTTACCTGGAACCGGGCTTTCTTGAGTCATCATAAAACGAGTTCCCATGGCTATACCGCATGCACCCCATGCAATAGAAGCAGCCAATCCAGATCCATCGCGGAAACCACCTGCAGCAACCACTGGTATATTGACACTTTCAAGAACAGAACTTAGCAACAAAGTTGTCGGCGTTGATCCAGTATGCCCTCCACCTTCTGAACCCTGAATCACAAGGGCATCAGCGCCTAGTTGCTCTGCCTTAATCGCATGTTTAAGCGCACCAACAGTAGGTATGCATATAATTCCTTGTTCTTTAAAAGCTTTTATATACTCAGGAGTTGGGGACCTTGAATAACTCACAGCTTTAATTTTTTTATCTAAAACTGCTTGAACAATCTTATCAGCTCCTGGTTGAAACATATGAAAATTTACGCCAAAGGGTTTATCAGTCAAGCTCAGCGTTTCCTCTATCATATCTATTGCCTCTTCAGGACCGGCTGTGGCCAATGCTAAGAACCCGAAAGCGCCAGCATTTGAGGAAGCAGCAACTAACTGAGGCATAGCAACCCAACCCATTGCTGTTTGAATGATTGGGTATTCACAACCGAGAATGTCTGTTAACTTATTAATGATTCCTCTCTTCTATTTTTTGCTTTTTTTTAAAGAAGTCTTATTGGCTGTTTTTTTTGGTGCAGTTTTTTTGGTTTTTGGCCGCTGTGATTTAGCCATTTTCTTTGCATCAAACCCTGACAAAACATTGCCAGTAGTCAGGTCATTATGAGCATGAGAAAAATGATGCCAAGCAAATGCAGCCTCCATGCCATTGCGTTTCCCTTGAAGATCTTCAACATGATTGATTGCTTGTTTAGTAAGCGTCAATCCCAGTCTTGGCATTGCAGATATTTTTGTTGCCATCTCCATTACCGAGGATTCAAGATTCTCTATAGGAACTACTTTATTAACCATACCCATTTCATAGGCTCTTGATGCAGACATTCTCTCTCCAAGAAATAAGAATTCTTTCGCAATTCTTGGATTTAATTCATATGGATGAGCAAAATATTCAACCCCTGGGATTCCCATTCTCACCACAGGGTCTGCAAAGAATGCATCCTCAGATGCGACTATCAGATCACACACCCATGCCAGCATGCACCCCCCGGCAACGCAGGCTCCATGAACCATAGCAATTGTTGGTTTTGGCATATCTCTCCAACGCCTACACATATTTAAGTAAACTTCTTGCTCCCTTACATACCAAAACTCTCCACCAGGTTTATTGGTATGGTCATACCACATGGATTTTCGATCATACTCCACATCAACATCCCGCCCAGGCGTTCCAATATCATGACCTGCTGAAAAATGCTTTCCATTTCCTTTCAAAACAATGACTTTGATCTCATCATCATCAACAGCTCTTTTAAAAGCCTTATCTAAGTCATAAGTCATCTTGCCATTTTGTGCATTATTGTATTCAGGTCTATTCATAGAAATGATGGCAATCCCATCTTTCTTTTTGTATGTGATTGTAGGTTTGCTTCTAGGCATATTGTTATTCTCCAAAAATTGAGTTGCGCATACCATGAGGGTCAAGAACCTCTCTAATACAAGAAAGCTCTTCACTAGTAGGCAATGGTGTGGTCTCATCTGAGCTAATAATTAAATCAAACCCAGTATTTTCAATAACCTCATCAACGCTCACACCTGGATGCAAACTAAGCAGCTGAAGATTGTTATTAGCTCCGTTAAAATCAAAAACGCCAAGGTTGGTTACCACAAGCTTGATTTCAAACTTCCCATTTGATAATTCCTTATTTTGATACCCCATTCCAGAAACCATATCTACTTGGTCTTTCACAAAAGTTTTTACGGAATGATTGGGTACAAAAATAGAGTTTTTATGATTAATAAAGTTTCCTGGAAAACCTCTGACCCCAAGAAGTTGTACTTTAGGAGAATTATAATCACCAATGGCGCTAATGTTTGTCTGTCCTAACGAGTCTATTTGTGTTGGCGTGACCATGGCATGCCTTTTGCCACCCCAAAGATTCTCAAACACACGACTATAGCTCATATAGCCCTCAACCTGATCATGAGAAATATCTCTTTTACCCATTGGTGCTGGACTTGAAATCAAATAAGTTTCACCGTCAGTCATCATTAAATCTGGGTTGTGAGTAAGCTTAGCTAAACCTGCGGCAATTCTTGGGATCAAACCTATGCCAGTGGCAAGTATTTCTCCCTCGCCTTCCCAGGCTTTAGAAGAAGCGCTAATACAAATTTCTGCTAATGAAATGGATTCTGACATTTTAAAACTGTGGTAAAGGTATGCTTAGGATTGCTTCTGACCCACCAACTGAGTCAATGTACTCTTGATGAGTCTTGTTTAAATATTTGGAGCTATATTCATCAAAGGATTTTGCTGCTTCAGAATATTCTTTAAGGTGTTTCATATCAAAACCATAGTTTGGTGCGCAAGAAGTTGGATGAGCGCCGCAAGGTGCATGTAAAACTCCTGTCACAAGGCTTCTTTCAAACCTGTTAAAAATTGCGCCATCCTTGCCCCCCAATTCTTGAGTAGACACAACCTCCTCAGATGATACGAAAGTTTTGCTAGCAGCTCTTGCAAAAAGCTCATCAAAGAATGGGTCAGGTCCAACTATCTGAGTGTTACCTTTTTCATCAGATTTATTTACATGTATTAAAGCAACATCAAGCTTAAGAGCAGGCATTGCAATAAGTTTTTCGGCGTCAGAATATGGAGAAGAAACATACTCTAGTTCCGGATTATGGGTTAAAACATCTGTGCCTAGACCAACCCGAGTCGGTAAAAATGGCAAGTTCATGGCTGCCGCTCTCAATCCCCATTGCACCATGCCTTCGTCTAGTTCCATAACTTCAATTTCGTTTTTTTGTCTTGCCTGCCTAAAGTGAGATTCGAGGG
>JADHNV010000035.1 GCA_016779285.1 SAR86 cluster bacterium | reverse complement strand
CCGCTTAATCTTAAAAATGCATTTTTAGCAGCTGAAGACGATCAATTTTTTCAGCATGATGGCATTAGAATTTCGTCACTAATTAGAGCAGTTTATCAAATGCTTCAATCTGGAGAAATTGTAAGTGGTGGTGGCACAATAACAATGCAGACTGTTAGAGGCTATCTATTATCCCGAGAGCAAAAGATACTTCGAAAGATTAAAGAGATTTATTTAGCCTTTGAGCTAGAAAGCAACGCAAGCAAGGAAGAGATTTTTTCTTTGTATTTAAATGCTATCTTTTTAGGCAATAGATCCTATGGAGTCGAGGCTGCAGCAAATAAATATTTTTCTAAATCTATTAGTGAACTGACCCTTGCTGAATCTGCATTGATTGCATCTTCAGCCCAACTTCCATCAAGAATCAATCCTATTCGCTCTCCCGATAGATCGTTAATTAGACGTAATTGGATTTTGGGAAGAATGTACAAGCTTGGATATATCGGCAGAGCTCAGTATTTACTTGCAAAGTCTGAACCAATTAACTTAACACGATTAGATTCAGGCTTTGCACTAGATGGTAGATATATTGCTGAGCTTGCTAGACAAGCAATAATTGAACGATATGGCTTATCCGCTTACAGGGATGGACTGTCAGTATTTACTTCAATAGATTCTGCCTTGCAGCAGGCTGCTCTTGAGAGTATTACTAAAAACTTGTATGCCTATGATAAACGTCATGGCTGGAGAGAGCCCATAAACCTTTTATTAAAAATCCCTGAATTTATTTTTGAAGAGCTTCAAGCTGGTAATTTAGATATTTTGTATGAAGAGTCTAGTCAATTTGATGAATTGGGCATGCAACAGCTAAACATATCTATTATAAGAGATTATTTTTCTGAGTTTATAATTGAGGGCAAGCATTCAGGCGGAATAGTCATTGATGTTAAACCTGAAAGAGTTATTTATTTAAATGATTCTTTTCAATTACAAAGCCTTCCTTGGGATGACTCATATAAGTGGGCTAAGCAAAAAATAGATATTAATAAATTAGGTCCTAGCCCTCAAAATTTTTATGACATTCTTCGTGTGGGAGATTTAATACACCTAACAAAAATAGATGAAAATTATTTCCTTGATCAAGTTCCTGATGCTGAAGTAGCATTTATTTCCTCAGATCCATCTAGCGGGGCGATTAAGACCTATGTTGGAGGAATAGATTTTTCAAAAAGTAATTTTGATAGAGTAAAACAATCATACCCACAGGCAGGCTCGAGCTTTAAGCCTTTTATATATGCATCTGCTTTTGCTAATGGCTATAGCGCATCAGACAAAATAAATGATGCACCCATTATATTTGAGGACTCTAATTTAGAGAGTAGCTGGAGACCAGAAAATTATACGGGCAAATTCTATGGACCTATTAGACTCAGAGAGGCATTGGTGCAGTCTGTAAACTTAGTTTCAATAAAGCTATTAAGAGAAATGGGTATCTCTAAAACCCAAAATTATTTATCACGGTTTGGCTTCCCCGTATCTAGACTAGCTCCAAATCTATCATTAGCACTTGGGTCATCGAGCTTTTCTCCTGCTGAGATGCTTAGGGCATACAATATATTAGTTAACTCTGAGGATCCTAAAGATTTATTTTTTATTGAGCGGATAGAGGATAGAAATAAAAACACTATTTTTGAACATTCCAAAATAGAAGATAAGAAACAAAATATAGATGGTTTTCCTTGGTTCCAAACTCAGCTCACTGAGAAAATACAACCATTTTATTTATTGCCACCGATTACAAATGTTATAAAACAGCGAATTGATCCTAGGGTAACTTTTATTACTAAAGATATACTACGTGAGGCTCTTTCTAGGGGAAGCAATGGAAGAAAAACTAAGGTATTAAATAGAAGTGATATTGCAGGTAAAACAGGCACAACCAATGACGCAATAAGCACTTGGTTCTCAGGCTTCCACAATGATTTGGTAACTACCGTTTGGGTTGGAACTGATGACTTTTCTTCTTTGGGGAATAATGAATTTGGCTCCACTATTGCTTTGCCTGTCTGGGTTGATTTCATGCAAATTGCCTTGCCGAGTCTTCCTGAGGAAGAGTGGAAAATTCCAAAAGGCCTTTCTTATGTTAGGGTTGATCGTGAAACAGGAAAACCAACTGAAGAAACTAGTGATAATGCTTACTTTGAGCTATTTCTAGACAAAACAAATTAATTTTTAAAAATACAGGTAGAAATAAGCAACCAATAATTCTCAATATAGCTGCTGGGTGTTTCCTTAAATTTATTTCTGATAAATCTCGAAATCATACCCTCCATAATTGAGGTAATAAGATGGGCGCTTTGACCTGAGGTGAGCAGTAAAGAATCTTTTTTTAAAGATAATAACTGCTTAATAACTAGTTCTAATCTTTCATAAAACTGATTAACAGAATCTATTACATTTTGCTCGCTAGGTCCTAAGGCCTCCCGAGATAGAATCCTTGCAAAACCTTTATTTTTTTCAATAAATATTGCATAAAAAAAGAATATCAATCTAACTTTCTCCTCAGGCTCAATTTTAGTATCTTTTTTTATCTCCCCGACTTTTTGAAAAATTGTTTGGTCACAAAATGTGAACAGTTCTAAAAAAATTGATCTCTTGCTAGGAAAATGTCTATAAAGTGCAGCTTCGGTTATTCCGCTTTCAGCGGCTAAAACAGCCGTAGTAACTTTCGTAGCATCTCTTTCCTCTAAAAGCTTAGCTAAGCTTTGGAGAATAATCTGTTTCCTGTCTTTAGGCATAGGTTTAGCTTATATCAATCTGAATTGATTCATCAATTAATTTTAATTGATCAAAAAACATATTTTTTATTTCTTCTAATCTAGCAGGTGTATTGGCTTCAAACCTCAAGACAAGTTTTGGTGTGGTATTCGAGGCTCTTAATAAACCCCATCCA
Source organism: SAR86 cluster bacterium (assembly GCA_016779285.1). Lineage (GTDB taxonomy): Bacteria > Pseudomonadota > Gammaproteobacteria > Magnimaribacterales > D2472 > D2472. The sequence continues at coordinate 7,135 of JADHNV010000035.1, read as the reverse complement.
TCTTCAAAGTCTACTCTGAGACCATCAATAGTTAGTTTAGAGCCATCCTTAAATTTTGCTTTACTAACAAAATCTTTGACTAGTTTAAATTTCTTTTCATCCTTTACATCAATATTTAATTCTGGAGTTGAGTAAGCTTTGGGAAGTTGATTTAAAATAGAGGATAGCTGCATATCTGAGTTTTTCATAATTTCAAGCAATCTAAATGCAGAGTAGTGGCCATCATCAAAACCATACCAACGATCATTGAAAAATATATGACCACTCATCTCACCGGCAAGTGGCGCATTAGTTTTTTTTAGCGTATTTTTAATATGAAAATGACCTGTTGGAGATATGACTGGAATGCCCCCAGCATCACTGATGATCTTGCCGAGGAGATTTGTACACTTAACATCAAAAACTATTTCTTTGCCAGGATTTTGGCTCAAAACTTCTTCAGCAAAAATCATCATGAGTTGATCAGGAAAAATAATGTCCCCTTCCTCAGTTACAACTCCCAATCGGTCACCATCTCCGTCAAATGCTATTCCCACATCAGCAGAATGCTCTCTTACTGTTTTAATTAAATCTTGCATATTTTCTACTTTTCCAGGATCAGGATGGTGATTAGGAAAGTTGCCATCAATTTCACAATACAGATCAATAACTTCATGTCCCAAAGAGCGCATGAGTTTAGGCGCAATTTCACCTGCTGCTCCATTGCCGCAATCTACAACTACTTTAATTTTCTTTTGATTCTCATGACTTTGTGACAATACTTCTTGGATGTATTCATCCATTAAATCCTTCTTAAATATTTCTTTACCCGTGTGTGTTTTTTTGATTGTTTTATGAGGAGGCAAATTTAAGATCTCAAGGCCTGAAATAGAGCAATCATTAATTACCATTTTAAAACCATTATGGTTTTTTGGATTATGGCTACCTGTAATCATAATGCCAGACTTTGAAGGCAGTTGTTTAGCTGCAAAATACAGAAGCGGGCTGGTAACAATACCAACATTCACAACATGAATACCTAGAGACTGAAGTTCCTGGGACAGAAGGTTTAATATCTTCTTTCCCGATAGTCTTCCATCTCTTCCAAGAGCTAATTCGTTTATATTTTCATCCTTGCACTTGCTTGCAATTGCATGAGCGATAAAATTTACGGACGTTTCATTGATTTGGGTCGGAACAATTCCCCGAATGTCATATTCTCTAAATATGGATTGATCAATCATAGGAATTTTAATTTCATTATCTAGGTAGTTTTGTCATAATAACCGAGACTTAAAATCATACACAACATGTTTCTGAATACCGACTCAAAATTTATCTGGCTTAATGGAAGTTTCCAGCCATTTAATCAAGCGAATATACATCTTTTATCTAATACACTCCATTATGGAATCGGGGTTTTCGAAGGTGTTCGCGCCTACGAAAATACAGATGGCGGAGCAATCTTTAGGTTAAATGATCATACCAAAAGGTTATTTGATGCAGCTTCAAAAATTAATATTTCAATTCCATATTCGATTGAAGATTTATGTGAAGCTCAGAGATCAGCAATGGTTAAAAATAATCTTTTAGAAGGCTACATTCGCCCCATCGTGTTTTTAGGAAGCGAGTCAATGGGTTTGAGATCACAAGATTCGCTTTCAGTGAATGTTGCTATCGCATGCTGGGAATGGCCTTCATACATGGATCCAGATGCAAAGAGAAATGGTATCTCGGTTATCAAATCTCCATTTCAGCAGTACGACAACCCCCTGTACTCTAACAATAAGATTATTGGTACTTATGTAAATTCAATTATGGCCGTGAATGACGCCATATCAAAGGGAGCAGAAGAGGCAATATTGCTCGACAAGAATGGTTTTATTTCTGAGGGAAGTGGCGAGAATTTGTTTATTGTGAAGAACTCAAAAATCATGACTCCCACCACAGACTTCTGTTTGAACGGCATTACCAGACAAAGCGTTATCACCATTGCTAAAAACCTTAAGCTAACTGTAGAGGAAAAGAATTTAACTTTTGATGATTTATTAACAGCAGACGAAGCTTTTTACTCAGGTACAGCAGTTGAAATCACCCCTATAACAAAAGTCGATGGATCAACAATAGGTAGCGGCTCCATTGGAGCTATTACAGATCAACTTCAAACCAATTATTCCAACATAGTTTGCGGGCGTGACAAAAGCTATTCGCATTGGCTTACCTCAATTTAACCTTAGTTCACATTGAATCAAAAATTAAAAATTGCTATTTGTAGCTATCGAAGTGCACCTTTTGGTGGTGGGCAAGGTATATTTATTTATGAATTGTCCAAAGCTTTAAATGATTTGGGTCATCAAATAGATGTGATTTCTGGACCCCCATACCCTAACCTCGAAGAGTCCATTAGGCTCATTAAATCTCCTGGATTAAATCTATTTAGAACTTTTAATTTTAAAGAGAGACTAAAAATTTTTTTTGAAAAAAAGAATAAGTCCTTAGATGATTGGTATGAATTTTTTTCCACTCTTTTTGGAGGCTTTCCAGAGTTAAAGACTTTTGGAAATAGGGCAAGGAAGCTTCTTAACGAATCTTCTTATGACCTTGTTATAGACAATCAATCACTCAGCTACGGAATCCTTGAGGTACAAAAAAATGTACCCTTAATTGAGATTATTCATCACCCCATCACTAAAGATCTTTATTATGACCTTCAATTTTCCAAAGGCATAATGCAAAAAATATCCAAATGGAGATGGTTTTCTTTCTTAAAAATGCAAAAAAAGGTAGCCATCCAATTAAAGGTTATTTCTACTCCCTCAGACAATTCAAAAAAAGATATTGCAAAAGATTTTGGCGTCCCCAAAAAAAATATTTCAGTTATTCATAACGGCATTGATTACTTAAGCTTTGCCCCCTTGGAAGACATTCAAAGAGTGCCAAATCAAATCATTACAACAGCCAGTGCGGATGTTCCTCTCAAAGGTTTAGACTTTACTTTGTATGCCATTGCTAGATTAAAAGAAGATTATCCTGAGCTTAGATTAGTTATTATCGGCGAGCCAAGACCTGAGGGTCATACGGAAAGATTGATCAAAAAGCTTCAAATAGAAAAAAATATCTTCTATAGATCAAGCCTTACGAAAGATGAAATAGCAGTTGAATATGCTAAAAGTAACATTGCCATCGTAAGCTCTCTTTATGAAGGTTTTGGTTTTCCTGTCGGAGAAGCAATGTCATGCGCAATACCATTAATTGCAACGAATGTTGCATCTATCCCAGAAATAACTGGGCCTTTTGCTGAACTGATTCCTGCTGAGAGCTCAGAGGCAATTGAATCAGCAATCAGAAATATTTTTGCAAACCCTGAAAGCTATCAGGCTAAAGCAGATGCTGGCAGAATGCATATTATTAAAAATTTTAATTGGCAAAAAATTGCACAGTCATATGAAGAGTTAATGTATAAAACGATAGAAGAATTTGAATGTTAACTTTTAGTTTAAACAAGTTGTCTCTTCAGCCTGACTCGAAGGTTTTAGATGTGGGTTGTGGGGAAGGGCGTCATATTTTTGGATCTTTGCATGAATTTTCAGATGTGCATTGTGTTGGATTGGATCAAGATATACCCTCATTGGATAAGTGCAAAGAAGGATTGGAGTTTTTCAAAGAGTTAAATTCTGGTTCAACGGTTTTTATGCAAGGTTCTGTGTACAGCCTTCCATTCGATGATAATACTTTTGATCTTGTGATCTGCTCAGAGGTGCTCGAGCATCTTGAAGATTATCATGCAGCAATTGATGAGATTTATAGAGTTTTAAAACCTGAAGGTAAATTTTTGCCTAGCGTTCCATCATTTTGGCCAGAAAAAATTTGCTGGTCTCTTTCATCGGGCTATCAAAATATGCCTGGTGGACATGTGCGAATCTTTAAAAAATATCAAGTGATTAAAGAGATAGAGGAGCATGGATTTAAATATGATCATTCAGAAAGATTCCACGGCTTGCATAGCGCATATTGGTGGCTGCGTTGTCTTTTTTGGAATAGCCAAGATTCCAATTATCTTATAAAGATTTATAAACAATTTCTTGAATATCAAATTCTTCAAAGTCCTGCATGGCTCAATACTTTTGAAAAGGTCCTGAATCCAATTTTGGGTAAAAGCATTGCATTTTATTTTGAAAAGAGATGAAAGAACTTCCTCATATATCGCAAATTGATCCCAGCTCTTTAAATGGGCTAGATCATTTAGGTAAATTTATAGCAAAAATACAACACTTTTCCGGTGCCATTCCTTCCAACCCAGATGGTTCTCATGATCCCTGGGATCATCTAGAGGCTGTAATGGGATTGATTACCTTAGGTTATGATGAGCAAGCCCTCAAAGGCCTTGACTGGATGGTTAGAAATCAAAACGATGATGGCAGTTGGTATGATTTATACCAAGATGACCAGCCATTAGAGCTCAACAAGCAGACCAATTATTCCGCATATATTGCTGTGGCTGTATGGCACTTCTATTTGTTGAACAAAGATATTAATTTTCTTCAAACTTTTTGGGAGCCTATTAAAAAAGGTATTTTATTCTCTCTATCCCTGCAGCACGCCAACGGAGCAATTGCATGGAATATCGATGAGTTTGGAAAAATTGATGAAGATTACCTACTCACTGGATGTAGTTCTATTGCAAAAAGCTTAGAGTGCGCAATTGCGATTTGCCAAATTTTAGAGTTAAGCAGTTTTGAGTCAGCTTGGAAGAATAGGCATGCAAAATTAATCATGGCACTTGAAAAACCATCCAAGATTTTTGACTTAAAAAAGGATAGAAGTAGGTTTTCAATGGACTGGTATTATCCTATTTTGGGTGGCATTCACTCTAAACAACGTATTGCCTCTTTATTAACTAACATTGAAGACACATTTTGGGAAAAAGGCATAGGTATTAAATGTGTTTCAAATGAGCCCTGGGTAACCGTTGCAGAGACCAGTGAATGCTCCATCGCGTTTAAGAGGGTTGGAGAAGATAAAGTTGCATTAGAGTTGCTGCATAATGCTATTTCAATAGTAGATAAAAAAAGCATTCCTTACATGGGTTGGCAGTTTCATGAAAATATTTATTGGCCCGAAGAAACTCCATCGTGGACTGCTGCTGCATGCATCCTCGCCGCCGATGCAAATTACCAACTTACTTCAGGAGCTGATCTTTTTATTAAAAAACAGTTTAAGTCTTAATGAGGCATACAATCGTATCAACTCGTTCATATAGCTCAAAGCCTTCTTCTATAGCCTTCTGATAGATTAAAAAGGGTGCTTGGCCGCCGTCTTCCGGTTTTTCATAAATATCATGAATCACCAATGCCCCCTTAGGATGAAGTTTAGCACTCCAGTTATCGTAATCGTTCATTGCGGATATTTCAGTATGGCTACCATCAATAAATAAAAGCCCCAATTCAGTTCTCCATAAAGGCGCAATAGAATTTGCATCTGCAAGAATTGGAACCACCCATTTACTTTCATCAAATTGTTGGAGGTTTGATTGCATTAAAGGCACTGTGTTTACTCGACCTAACTTCTCATCATAAATCTCAGGATCAAAATATTCCTCACCTAGTTGGTGCTCCTCAGATCCGGAATGATGATCTATTGTAAAAACTAGTTGGTTATGGGTTGAACTTCCAGCAGCTATGTAGAGGGTGGATTTGGCTCCAAAGGTACCAATTTCTAATGCTGGTCCGTGATTTAAAAACTTTTTTGCCCATTTGGTTAATGCCAGCCCCTCATGACTAGGCATGAAACCTTTGAGACTATTCAATTGTTCAAAATTCATATCATTTATAAAAATTTTTGCCTAACGTGGATTTAAAGCGTCGATGCATCCAAAGATACTCAGCCGGATGTTGCAGGATTTTATCTTCTATTAAATCATTAATTTTTTGGGCTAAGGCCGATGCATCGAGCCCATCATGCTCGATTAATTCTAACTTAAGAATCAATTTATTATCCTGATAATATGAATTGATAAATAGTAAGTTTGAATTGGTAGCGTCAATAATCTTTCGAGTAGTCGTGATCGTAGCAGCATCCTGATTAAAAAATTTTAATTTCGCTGAATGACTCCAGCCATAATCTTGATCTACTGCATACAAAACATTCTTTCCAGCCTTTAGCCATTTCATAAATTTTCTCGGATTATTTTTATCTGCAGTGCCCTTGATGCTTGTCAGTCTACCCTTGTCTTGAATTGCATTCATTAAGGGTGAATTATGTGATCGACTGACACCATATAATTCAGCATTCATTGCAAAGATTCGAGCATCTAATTCAAGATGTTGTGAGTGTTTAAAAATAATCAAATTACCATTGTCTTGATTTTGAGTGGTCAAAAGATCCATGCCTAAAATCTCATAATCAATTTGATCTTGTATTCTTTTGTTAGCCCAAAACCAAGCTATGCCTGTTTCTATGAATGATCTCCCTAGATACAAAAAATTATCATGCAAAAGCTTTGCATGCTCTTCATTGGAATGATCAGGAAAACATACTTCAAGATTTCTTTCAGCAATCTTTTTTCTCTTCTTAGCAACTATTAATAAAACCTTCCCACAAAATTTGCCTATTAGTTGATGCCACGAAGTTGGGAGGTGGCAAAGACCTCGCCATAATGTCATCATTAACTTAGTCAATTTTATAAGCGCATAAAAATTAAAAATGTATTATTACATTAATTAAATATACCTTTGATATGAAGTTGGTAATTTACAATTTTTTAATCTTAATACTTACTCCGGTATTCCTGCTAAGAATCTTCTTAAAGGGTTTCACGGATTCAGATTACACAAGACATCTTGTTAATAGATTTGGATATGGCTTGCTTGAACCAAAGCAAAGAAACAAGAAAACTATTTGGTTTCATGCTGTTAGTCTAGGAGAGGTTATAGGATCACAATTCTTAATTAATAAGCTTGCCGAGCATTTTGATATTGTACTCACCACAACAACGCCAACAGGCTTGAGACAAGCTAAGGAGATCTTTTCTAAAGATAAAAATATAGTTGTAAATTATGCTCCATGGGATTTTATTCTCTTTGTTAACAAATTTATCGCTTTTTACAAACCTAATGCAATCTTGATATTTGAAACAGAGATATGGCCATCGATGATT
>JADHNV010000034.1 GCA_016779285.1 SAR86 cluster bacterium | reverse complement strand
TCTTTCTTAATTCACAGAGAAGGGTTTGAATTAGAAAAAATTAAAGCCTAGCTCAATCAAACAGCATTCGTTTGTATAGTTTAAGCTCATTAATTGATTCTTTGATATCGTCCTTAGCTCTATGTGAACCTCTTTTTTCATAGGTCTGAGCATCATTCATCCATCTTGAAATCAGCTCTTTAACTGAAGAGACATCAACATGGCGATAATGAAAATAAGATTCCAAGTCAGGCATATATTTTGCTAAGAACCTTCTATCATGGGAAACAGTATTCCCACACATTGGAGAGGCCTTGTTTCCAACATATTTTGAAATAAATTCTAAAGTTTCTATTTCTGCGGCTTGCTCTGAGATGCTGCTCTGCAGGACTGACTTTGTTAAGCCAGAGTTACCATGCTGCTTAGTGTTCCATTCATCCATGTTTTCGATAAGCTCTTTAGGCTGGTTGATAACTAAATTTGGGCCTTCTGCAACAATGGTAAGATTGCTATCTGTGATAATGGTAGCAATTTCTATAATTCTTTCTTTGTCTGGATCTAATCCAGTCATCTCAAGATCAATCCAGATTAGATTTTGATTTGATTTTTGAGTAGACATATATGTTGTTAAATTTTAACTATAGTGTATTTTGAGCCCAAGATGTTAAAAGTTCAAACCGGTCAAATAGTTGAGTTCTACTCAAATTCATGCTGCGTGGTATCTGAGGGCAAAGAATTAAGATGCAAAATCCAAGGAAGAATTAATCTTGTTGTGGGCGATCTAGTTCAACTAGAGTCATCTTCCATAGATAATAATTCTGAAGGATTAGTCACAAAGCGATTAGATAGAGTCACTGCTCTCTATAGATCAAAGGAAAAGGTTAAAAAACCAATAGCCGCAAATATTTCACACATTGGTATTTTGGTCACAAAAAACCCTAAAACCAATCTTGAGTTTATTGATAAATGGATAACGATTTCAAAAAATGCATCGATAGAGCCTTTCATAATTTTTAACAAAATAGATCTATTGCAAAATAGTTCTTTTCAGGAGGATCAAAAAGTCTATGAGCGCATTGGCATTAGGACTTTTCAAATTTCTGCAAAATTATTTACCAATCTAGATGAATTAAAAAAATACCTTTCAAAAAAGACCACGATATTTGTTGGTAACTCTGGCTCAGGAAAATCTACTTTAACCTCAGCCATTACAGGAAAAAAAATATTATCAAAAGCCCTTTCTAATAATCAAGGTGTTCATACCACCTCTGTTTCTACCCTTTATCACACTGATGAAATGAAAATTATTGACTCTCCAGGAGTTAGAGATATTGGTATTGATCATTTAAAACCAAAAGAAATTATTCTAGGATTTCCTGAGATTATTAATTATTCTTTAAATTGCACTTTTCCTAATTGCTCTCATCAAACTGATGAAGGGTGTGAAGTTATTACTGCCCTGAAGAATGGCGATATTGAAGAAAGCAGATACAATAATTTTATCTTTTTAAGCAATCAAGAGAAAACTAAATGACTGAAAAAACACATTTTGGCTTTAAGGAAGTTGATGCCGATAAGAAATCTGAGCATGTTGGAGAGGTTTTTCATTCTGTTGCTGAAGAATATGATCTGATGAATGATGCCATGTCTTTTGGTATGCATAGACTATGGAAAAAAATTTTAATTGAACTTTCTGAGTTAAGTGAAGGTTCTGTTGTTCTTGATGTTGCCAGCGGAACAGCTGATATTCCAAAATTAATAAACAAAAAATTTAAATCGATATCAATGCATGTAACAGATATTAATGAATCCATGCTTACAAAGGGCAGAGATCGCGCAATTAATGAAAACTTTTTTCATAACTGTAGTTTTGCTTTAGCCTCTGGGGAGAGCTTACCCTACCAAGATAAAATTTTTGATTTAGTTACTGTTGGGTTTGGACTCCGCAATTTTACAGATAAGATGAAGGGACTCAAGGAAATGAAAAGGGTTTTAAAGCCCAATGGGGTCTTACTAGTCTTAGAGTTTTCTAAGCCTACAAATTCTTTATTCTCTAAAGTTTACGATTGGTATTCCTTTAATATCATACCCAAATTAGGTAGTCTTCTAGTTGATGACGCTCAAAGCTATCAATACTTAGCTGAATCAATAAGAATGCATCCGGATCAGGAAGCTTTAAAAGGCATGATTCTTGATTCTGGGTTCGCAGAATGTAAATTTTATAATCTTGTAAACGGTGTTGTTGCAATTCATCAAGCTAAATAATTATGCAAATCCCATTAAATAAATTTTTACTAGAACTGGACTCTTTGTCTCCTGGGTTTTTTATGCAAATTAAGAATTTGTATCCCCTTAAATTCAATCTTGAGGTTTCGCCCGTGTCAAAGCTTTCTATCACTTTAGATCATGGTGCTGAAACTCTTTATTTCTCTGAACATCCAAACCCAGCTTTTTGTTTGCAACTGAATATTTTTGGCGCTTTGAATGCATTTAATAATAAAAAGATTTCAACTCAATCTATTTCAGGCGATGTTGAAACTGCATTAATTTTATTTAATGCTTTGGCAAATATTGATATTGATTTAGAGCTTTTGGTTTATAAATATTTTGGAGATATTCCAGCCTTGATATTAAGAAAAGCCATTCCCAATAAATCACAAAGTCCGAAAAATTCTGTGCATGAAAACGAAGCAAATATGATCCTGGAATCTTTTAGAGATATTTCAATCAGGCTTGATAGACTTGAACATTCATTAATAAATTAATGAATATTTTTCTTACAGTATTAGATTGCATAAAAATTTTGTTTCAAGCATTTAGGCATGGCATTGTAAATATACCGGTTGAAAATAGTAACTCTGCTGCAATAAAAGTAATAGGGGTCCTGAATCCTTTTTTCCTGGTTAACCGAAAAATCCCTCACGGATTAAGAATAAGAAATTTTTTAGAAAGCTTAGGCCCTATGTTTATAAAATTTGGTCAATTGCTGTCAACTAGAACAGATGCAGTATCTATTGAAATAACCACTCACTTAAAGGGCCTAACTGATCAATGTAATCCATTTCCAACACAGCTTGCCAGAGAAACAATTGAAAAGAGTCTAAAAATTAAGATTGAGGATGTTTTTGAAGAATTTCAAGATACTCCCCTAGCAGCAGCTTCGTTGGCTCAAGTTCACAAAGCAAAACTAAAGAGCACATCTGAGAATGTTGTGATTAAGGTCTTGAGGCCTAACATTCATAAACAAGTCCAAAGAAATGTCAGGTTGATGAAAGCGGGAGGTTTTTTAGTCAACTTATTTTATAAAGAGAGTGACAGACTGAAACTCAAAGATGTTATTCATGATTATGAGAAGACAATTTTTAAAGAATTGGATTTAAAGGTTGAGGCAGCAAATACTAGCGTTACCAAGAAAAACTTCTCTGATTCAGATCTATTGTTCATTCCAAAAATTTTTTGGGATCACACCACAGTGAATGTTTTAACGATGGAAGAAATTGATGGGTTAGCTTGTACAGATATTAATGCAATGGATGAGCTAGGTATAGATCGAAAAATACTTGCAGAAAATGGCGTAAAAATATTTTTAGATCAGGTTTTTAGAGATAATTTTTTTCATGCAGATATGCATCCAGGAAATATTTTTGTAAGTAAGCTAAATGTAAATCAACCCAGCTATATAGCCATTGACTGCGCCATAGTTGGCTCACTTACAAAAGAAGATCAATATAATTTAGCAAGAATGCTGCAAGCCACTTTAAAGCAAGATTATTACAAATTATCAGAGTTGTTTATAACTGCTGGATGGGTCTCCAGCGAAACTAGCAAATCAGAGTTGGAGCAAGCTTTAAGAGCCACCTGTGAGCCTATTTTTGAAAAGCCTCTCTCAGAAATTGAGTTCGGAAATTTATTGCTTTATTTATTTGATTCAACAAGACAATTTGGTTTATCTGTTCAACCTTCTCTGATACTTCTTCAAAAAACACTTATCCACATTGAAGGTATGGGAAGAGAGATATATGCTGACCTTGATTTCTGGGGTCTAGCTGAGCCCTACCTTGATGAATGGATTGATAAGCAATATAGTCCACTCAAGCTTAAAGAGTTCCTAGAAAATAATCATTATGAAATTTTAGATAAGGCCTCGTCTTTACCAGGCGAGATTTTTAACTTGCTCGATAGCATTAAATTTTTAGCAAATGACGGAAAAAAAAATATTGATCTCATTAAAAATCTTGAAGCAAGTCTTCAAAGTCAGCGAAAATGGCAAAATCTAACTATACTTACACTTATTGGAATTATTATGATTCTTATAGGGATAATTTTGATATAAGGATCAGGAGTTAATTATGGGAATAGGTGGAATAAGTTTTTGGCAAATATTAATCATACTGGTGGTTATATTAATTTTATTTGGTGGCAAAAAGATTAGAACCATGGGCTCAGATCTGGGAGAGGGTCTGAAAGGATTTAAAAAAGCCATAAAAGATGATGGCTCGGCTAAAGATGCTGAGTCTAAAGCAGACGATCAATAAAAATTGTTGCAGATTGGGTTTCTTGAAATTCTAATTATCCTTCTGGTTGGGATATTGGTCATTGGCCCTGATCAACTTCCAGCATTCATAAAATCTTTAATGAAAACTTTTACCAGATTCCAGAATAAATTTTTTGAATTTAGGTCTTCCATCGAAAGGGACATTGGCGCTGAAGATTTGAAACAAGATATTTTCAATGAGCTAAAAATGGAGGAGTTTAAAAAAGAAGAAGATGGCCAATCCAAATGACATGACACTTATTGAGCATTTAAAAGAATTACGCTCAAGAATAATTAGAATGTTTTTGTTTGCGGGGTTGATCCTCATATGCTGCTTGCCATTTACTAACTATATTTACTCTTTTATTTCATCGCCATTGATTGAATTGATGCCAGCTGGTAGCAGTATGATTGCAACTGAAGTGGCTTCCCCATTTCTTGCGCCGTTGAGGGTCACAATTTATTCAGCCTTGATCATATCAGTGCCTTATTTTTTTCTTGAACTATGGGGATTTATTTCTCCAGGCTTATATTCAAAAGAGAAGGCATTTGTGGGCCCTTTAATCCTGTCTTCCATAATACTTTTTTATATAGGCATTGCCTTTGCCTATTTCGTTGTAAGCCCTATCATCCTTAGTTTTTTTATGTCCTCTGCTCCAGACTCTATTCAGGTCATGACTGACATAAATAAATATTTAGATTTTGTATTAAAGCTTTTCTTTGCCTTTGGTTTTGCTTTTGAAATTCCTATAGCAACTTTCTTAGTAATTTCCACTGGATTGGTGTCAAAGGATCGCATCAAAACTATGAGGCCATACTTAATTATTAGTTTTTTTGTTATTGGAATGTTTTTAACGCCGCCAGATATTTTCTCTCAATTATTTTTAGCTCTGCCAATGTGGTTACTTTTTGAGATAGGTCTTTTTATCTCAAGAGATAAAAAAAATTAATCTTTTGGTATCTTGCTGAAATCAACATTAAGCCTTTGTATCCAAGTATCTGGAGAGGGCATTTCGACTGATAGAATCATGTCTAACAATTTTTTTGGGTCATTGCTAACAAGAATTTGGTTTTGATTTTCAACAGAAACAAACTCCTCGTCAACAGAATGCTGAAGCCAACTAAGAAATCCGTCATAGTAGCCATTAATATTTAATAAACCCACGGGTTTATTGATGCCTCCAAGTTGATTGCTTACCATCACCTCAAGAAGCTCATCCATAGAACCAACACCTCCAGGTAAAACAATAAAAGCATCGCTCATATCTAAAAATTTTTCTTTTCTTTCAAAAAGTGAATGGGTAATAATTGTTTCATTAATGTTGGGGTTGGTAAGCTCAAATTCATGCAGCGACTTTAATGTAATGCCCGTAGCCTTTCCTCCATTATCAATAGCTGTGTCAGCCACAACCTTCATTAAACCAACATTGCCGCCCCCAAAGATAACTTCAAGACCTTTTTCTGCCATTATTTTGCCGATTTGTTGAGCGGCAATTTGATAATCTGGTGATTTGCCAAGATGGGCGCCACAAAAGACTGATATTTTTTTGATTGTCATGTTGGGAGTCCTAAAATATGTTTAGAGATAATATTCAATTGCACTTCTGAGCTTCCTCCAGCAATAGTATACGCTTTAGAATAGAAGAAAGACTTGGCAATTTCTTGCTTTGTATCCTTACTTTTTTCAACTATTTCAAGACCTCCTGCACCAAGACTTGCAACATTAAGTTCCCATCTAGTCTGAGTTTCTTCTGTGCTGATGTATTTCAATGTAAGCGCAGCTGGTGAAAATCCACTCTTTGACTCAATAGCGGTTCTTGCCATTGTTAAATCAATGAGATGGTTTCGTAGTTCATGTTTAATTATTTTTTTATGCAATTTAAGCTGGCCCGGTGCACTCAAAGCTTGGCTATTTTTAAAGGTTCTAATAGGCTCAATATCAACAGCTCCCTCACTTCCAAGGTCTGCCATCATAGTTCGCTCAAATTCCAGGAGTCTCTTTGCAACTTTCCAGCCATCATTCTCATCAGAAATTCTATGAGATTCATTTGCTATAACATTATCAAAAAAAACTTGGCAAAAAGGAGACTGACCACTTAAAAGTTTAATAGGTTTAATGTCGATATTCGGTTGCCTTAGGTTTAATAAGATAAAAGATATACCAGCTTGCTTTTTTTTTGTTTTAGCTGTTCTAACCAAACAGTACATCCAATCAGCTTTATTAGCTTCAGATGTCCAAATTTTTGACCCATTAATTATGTATTCATTGCCCTTGAGTTCTGCTGAGGTTGAAACATTAGCTAAATCTGAACCAGCGCCTGGTTCAGAGAATCCCTGACACCACCAAATCTCACCTCTTGAAATTTTTGGTAAAAATTCTTTTTTTTGATCATCGGTCCCAAACTCCAAGATCACGGGTCCTAACATTGAAATGCCAAAGTTAATCTGAGCAGGCCTGCATCCAAAAAACTTTAAGCGGCTTCGTAAAATTTTTGCTTGCTCAAAAGATAAGCCTCCCCCTCCATATTCAACCGGCCATTCCGGTGTACACCAACCTTTAGAAACCATTGCATCAAACCAAATCTTAGAATCAGAAGTAGGAAAATTAATCTCTGAGGAGGCCCAAACTTGCTCAGAAACTGGCATGGGTGTCTTCATTGATTTAGGACAATTTTCTTCAATCCATGCATCCACTTCTGTTGTAAAACTGTCTAATTGATTGCTCATAGATCTATATTTTAAATGAAAAAGTTACAGGTCCAGTATTAACAGAATAAATATCCATGTCAGACGCAAATACTCCTGACTCAAACTGTATAGGACTTTCATTTAACCTTTTTATTAGCAAATCATATAAATAATTGGCTGTTTCAGTTTTAGCTGCTTTGTGAAAGCTGGGTTTGTTACCTTTATCCGTTACAGCAGACAAAGTAAATTGACTAACAATCATCAATTGTCCGTTTATTTCCTTTAAACTTGCAGACATTATGCTGCTATCTCCTTTAAAAAAAGAAAAATTGATAATTTTAGATATAAATTTTTCTATGGTCTCTTCGGTATCATTATTTTCAAAGCAAACATAGACCAAGATTCCCTTATTGATTGAAGAATGGGTTTTGGAGTCAATACTGACCTTAGCAGATGATACTCGCTGAGCTATGGCTTGCAAAAGAATAAAGCTTAATTTTCTAGGCCTGAATGCCAGGCCCCATTTGCTGCTAGCTTATTCATTAAAGCTCTATGAGAAAGAGCATTTTGAGCCAGTGAAATATTTTCTTCCTTGCCAAGCCAAGCTTTTAAAGATGATTGCTGTAAAGCTCTTCCATATGAGAAGCTTAACTTCCATGGGAAACCACCAATCTTATTCATCGCATCTAAATGGGCAGTAGCATCTACATCAGATTGGCCGCCTGAAAGAAAGGTTACACCGGGAAGATCTGACGGCACATTCTCAGCAAGGCATTTAACAGTCATCTCAGCTACTTCTTGGGCTGATGCTTGGATTTCTGCTGCTGATCCCGAAGTCACCATATTAGGCTTCAAGATAGTGCCAGCAATATTAACCCCCTCATCCTTTAAGTGCTTAAAAAGTGATTTTAAAGCTTTGCTTGTTACCTCAAAGCATTTATCAATTGTATGAGTTCCATCCATTAAAACTTCTGGCTCTACCATAGGAACCATATTATTATTTTGAACAATCTTTGCGTATTTCGCTAATGCCTGCATATTAGCTTCAATGCACTCATCTGTTGGCAAGCTGTCAGATATCTTTATCACTGCTCTCCATTTAGTAAATTTTGCTCCAAGCGAAACATATTCTTTGCATCTCTCATCAAGTCCTTCCAGGCCTTGGGTAACTGTTTCATGGGGAGAGGATTCTAATGCGGCTAAGCCCTGATCAACTTTAATGCCGGGCAAAGCTCCCTGATTTTTAATCAATTCAACTAAAGGCGTTCCATCCTTGGCGCTTTGTCTGATTGTTTCATCAAATAGAATAACGCCGCCTATGTTATCTTGCATTCCACTTGCCCTGAAGAGCATTTCTCTGTAATCACGTCTGTTGGTTTCTGTTGACTCAACACCTATAGAATCAAAACGCTTACCACAGGTTGGATTGCTTTCATCAGCCGCAAGAATTCCTTTTCCATCTGAAACAATATAATTAGCTATTTCTTCTAGTGTATTTAATGACATGATTTTCTCCTTTTCAAAATTTAAAGCCTAGGGCAGATAATGATGGTAGCGCTTTTCCTTCCATAAATTCAAGAAAAGCACCGCCGCCTGTTGAGCAATATGAAATATTGCTTTTATCTATAAACATTTTTATAGCTAAAAGAGTTTCTCCTCCCCCAGCTATACTAAAAGCGTTTGAAGATGCAATGACCTCAGCAAGCTGCTGGGTGCCTTTTGAGAAAAGTTTTTTTTCAAATACACCTACAGGTCCATTCCAAATAATTTTTCTAGCCTTAGCAATTTTTTCTGATGCCTCTGAGCTTAGTATTTGATCAAGTATCATCTCATCATCTTGCACATCATCAATACGACACACCCTTGATTCAGTTGACTCAAGGCTTTTGCTTACTATTACTTCTTCTGGCAATAATATCTTTTTGGTCGCAAGAAGGTCTTTAGCCTGCTCAAGCATAGCGTCCTCGCAAAGTGAATTCCCTATATTATTTCCACTGGCTTTTAATAAGGTATTTGTAATGCCGCCTCCGGTCATAACTTTGTTTGATACATGTATAAGACTTTTTATAACTTCTAATTTTGAAGACACTTTTGAGCCCCCTACAATAGATAGGGTTGGCGTATCTTTTGAGTGCATCGCTTTTGTCAATGCATTCACTTCCTCTTCTAACAAAAGTCCTGCACACGCAGTTTTAGATGAGTGGATTGCGCCAAAAGTTGAAGCATGAGAACGGTGAGATGTGCCAAAGGCATCGAAAATATAAACATCAGCTAAATCAGAAAGTTGACTAGAAAGTTCTGGATCATTTTCAACTTCACCTGATAAAAATCGAATGTTTTCAATTAAAGAAACATCGCTATCAAAATTAACATCTTTCAAGGATTGAAAAAATGGTACTCTTGTATTCAAAATTTCTTCAAGCTTATTAGCTACAGGCAATAATGAAAACTTTGAATCATATGCACCTGCCTCAGGCCTTCCAAAATGGGAAATCAAAACTATTTTTGAGTTTTGTTTTTTAAGGTATTGAAGAGTTGGGATGATCGCAAGAATCCTAGCATCATCCAAAACTTTACCGTCTTTTACAGGAACATTTAAATCGGCTCTTAGAGCGACGGTCTTATCAAAGACATCTGTATCGCCCAATTTCTTCATTTTTTAAGTAATTTTTTTGCTTCTATAATTATATTGTCTTCTGTAAAACCAAATTTAGTCATCAGCTTGCCCGCTGGCGCACTCTCTCCGAAAGTTCTCATTCCAATAATAGTATCATTGAGATTCACCAAACCATGCCAGGAGTCAGGATGCAAAGCTTCAACAACTAACTTAGGCATCTTTGGATCCACAACGCTGTCTCTATAAGCTTGATCTTGAAGATAGAACTTATCAAGACATGGCATGGATACTACATTTACTTTAAGTCCATCATTTTGAATTGATTGAGCAGCTGCAAGAATTAACTGCACCTCACTTCCTGATGCAATCAGTGTAATATCAGCATTTTCTTCAT